>JAYSMB010000417.1:0-2675 GCA_043725065.1 Burkholderiales bacterium | reverse complement strand
CCTCGACATCCTCGCTCGAATCGATGCGGCGCATGAGGTTGTGGCGAACGTAGAGACTGGTCTCGCCGACGATGATCAGCGGCGTGGTGAGAAACAGGTCCAGCGAGCGTGTGACCACGCCTTCGCTCGAGTTCTCGACCGGCACTACGCCGAAATCGGCGGCACCGGCGCTGGTCGCATGGAACACCTCGTCGGCGTTTGCGCACAGCACCTTGACGATCGACGCCCCGAAGTAGCCGAGCGCGGCCAGTTCGCTGAAGGTGCCGACCGGCCCGAGGTACGCGACGCGTGTCGGCGTCTCGAGGGCACGGCAGGCCGACATGATTTCACGCCAGATCGGCGCCACGCTCGCCGATGGCAAAGGGCCCGCGTTGACCGCTTTCAGACCGTCGATGACGGCGGCTTCGCGCTCGGGCCGAAATGCCGGAGAGCCTTCGGCGCGCTTCAACGCGCCAACGGTCCGGGCCACTTCGGCGCGCCGATTGAGCAGGCCGAGCAGCTCGAGGTCGAGCGTGTCGATCTGCACGCGCAGGGCGGCAAGGTCGGTCGCTCGGACGGGCTCGGTCGTTGCCATGCGAACCGGCGCAGCCGTCTTACTTGCCGCTGGCCCTGGCCGCGGGGGCGGCCGGCCGTGCCGGTGGCGTGGCCGAAGCGGCGGGTGGACTCGGCGTGGCCGGCGGCACGCCGAAAATGAGGCGGATCCGGCCATCGAGCGCTTGCACTTTCGGATCGACTACGGGCCGGGCATCGGCCAGCAGCTTCTGAATGAAGGCGTTGCGCGCGTCGGGCCCGATCTGCTGGTACTTCTTGTTGACCGGCGATTCGAGCCAGGCGAGGAGTTGCTTCAGCTCGTCTTCGGTCATCTTCTCTTCGAGCGCGGCACCGATCGTCGACGGCGCCAGGCGCAGGGCCCGTTCGCGCACCAGCGGATAGGCCTCGTCGACGTATTTCTTCACCTCGGCCTCGATCGCGCGGCCCATCGCCTCGCGCTTGTCGGGCGCCACCTGGCGCTGCAGGGCCAGCCCGGCCTCCTGCATCATCTGCGCAGCCGGGCGCTCGATGAGGTTGCGCGCCACGCCTTCGATTTCCGTCTGCTGGATCTGCAGGATCTTCTGCACCAGTTCCTTCTTTGCCGCGCTCTGCGCCGTGGCGGCGGACGCGAGGACGAGCGCGACAAACACGGCGCCTAGCCGTACTGCGATGCGCCGCGTCATACGCCTTCTCCTTCTGGCGCCGGCGGCTCGCCACCCGGCTCGCCGGGGTTCTCTTCCGCGGCGTCGTTCTCGACGATGCGCTGCAGGCCGATCAGCTTGGCGCCGTCGTCCAGCGCGATCAAGGTCACGCCCTGGGTCGCTCGGCCGAGCTCGCGGATCTCGGCGACGCGCGTGCGCACCATCACGCCGCTGTCGGTGATGAGCATGATCTCGTCGTCGGGTCGCACCAGCGTTGCGGCGACGACCTTGCCGTTGCGCTCCGATTGCTGGATCGCGATCATTCCCTTGGTGCCGCGTCCGTGTCGCGTGTACTCGGCGATGCTGGTGCGCTTGCCGTAGCCGTTCTCGCTGGCGGTCAGCACGCTTTGCGTTTCGTCTTCGGCCACCAGCATCGCGATCACGCTCTGGGTCGCATCGAGCGCCATGCCGCGCACGCCGCGCGCGCCGCGGCCGACGGCGCGAACGTCTTTCTCGTCGAAGCGCACGGCCTTGCCGCCGTCGCTGAACAGCATCACGTCGTGAACGCCGTCGGTCAGCGCGGCACCGATCAGGTAGTCGCCGTCGTCGAGGTCGACGGCGATGATGCCGGCCTTCCTCGGGTTGCTGAATTCATCGAGCGGCGTCTTCTTGACGACACCTTGCGCCGTCGCCATGAAGATGAAGTGATCGGCGGGAAAGCTGCGAAAACCCCCGGTCAGCGGCAGCACGACGTTGACCTTCTCGCCGGTCTGCAACGGGAACATGTTGACGATCGGCCGGCCGCGCGAGCCGCGCGAGCCCTGCGGCACTTCCCAGACCTTGAGCCAGTAGACCCGACCAAGCGTGGTGAAGCAGAGGATGTAGTCGTGCGTGTTGGCGATGAAGAGCTGCTCGACCCAGTCGTCTTCCTTGTTCTGGGTCGCCTGCTTGCCGCGCCCGCCGCGCTTTTGCGCCCGGTACTCCGAGAGCGCCTGGCTCTTGACGTAGCCGGTATGCGACAAGGTCACGACCATGTCGGTCGGCGTGATCAGGTCTTCGGTACCGAGGTCGAGCGCGTTGTGCTCGATCACGCTGCGCCGTGCGCCCAGCTTGGTCTGGCCGAACTCGGCCTTCAGCGCGGCGAGTTCGTCGGCAATGATGGTCGTCACCCGCGCCGGCGTGGCGAGGATGCCGAGCAGGTCGGAGATCTGCGTCATCACCTCGCGGTACTCGCTGATGATCTTGTCCCGCTCGAGTCCGGTCAGGCGCTGCAGGCGCATTTGCAGAATTTCCGAGGCCTGGTCGTCGGAGAGGCGATAGAGGCCGTCGTCTTGCAGGCCGAAGTTGGGCGACAGGCCCTCGGGCCGATATGCGTCGCGACCGCCGACCGTATCGCCGCCGACACGGGCGAGCATCTCGCGCACCATCGTCGAGTCCCAGCTCTTGCTCATCAGCGCGCTCTTGGCGACCGGCGGCGTCGGCGAGCTCTTGATCGTCTCGATG
>JAYSMB010000416.1:0-12549 GCA_043725065.1 Burkholderiales bacterium | reverse complement strand
CAGGCCACGCGCTGCGGCCACCAGCGTGGCTGGCGCCGCGAGCGACAGCGCGCAGGGGCAGGTGACGATCAGCACCGACACCGCCACCCAGACAGCACGCGAAGGATCGATCAACGACCAGGCTGCGCCGGCACCCGCGGCAAGCACCAGCACGGCCCAAAGAAAGGGACCGGCCACGCGATCGGCCGCACGCAGCACCGGCGGCCGAGCGGTCAGCGCATCGCGCATCAGGGCGACGATGCCCTCGTAGCGGGTGTCGGCACCAAGCCGATCGGCGCGCTGCACGACCGGGCCACGCAGGTTGAGGCTGCCGGCGATCGCCTGGTCGCCGGGGCCCTTGGCGACCGGCCGTGATTCGCCCGTCAGCAGCGCTTCGTCGGCCTCGGTCTCGCCTTCGAGCAGCGGGCCGTCCACCGGGAACGCCTCACCGGCAAGGACGCGGACGCGGTCGCCACGACGCAGGCGATGCTGCGCGACAAGCACGGTCGTGCCGTCCGGCTCGAGCCGACGCACCGCCTCGGGCACTCGTGCGACGGCCGCTTCGAGCGTCGCCGTCACGCGGTGGCGCATCTTCATCGCCAGCCAGCGGCCACCGAGAAGAAAGCTGACGAACATCGTCAGCGAATCGAAGTACGCCTGGTTGCCGAACACGCCACCCGGATCGAAGGTCGCGCCGGAGCTGACGATGAAAGTGATGGCAATGCCGAGCGAGACCGGCAGGTCCATGCCGATGCGGCGCTGGCGCAGTCCCTCGAACGCATCGCGAAACATCGGCGCCGCCGAGAACAGCACGACCGGGATGCTGAGCAGCCAGGCCGCCCAGAGCAGCAGCGCGCGCAGGTCGGGGCTCAGCGTTCCGGGCCCCGCCACGTAGAGCGGTGCCTGATACATCATCACCTGCATCATGCAGAACACGGCGACGAAGAGCCGCCACAGCGCGCGCCGCTCCTCGGCCTGGCGCAGGGCGCGCGCCGGCGCCGCGGCATCGGGCGCCGCACCGTAGCCGGCCTTGCGCACGGCGGCCAACAGATTCGACAGACGCGTCGCCGCGGGATCCCAGGTCACGCTCGCTCGCTGCGTGGCGTAGCTCACCCGTGCCTCCCGCACGCCCGTCTCGCGCGCCAGCGCCGACTCGATGACACCGGCGCAGCCCGCGCACCACAGACCCGTGAGCCGCAGATGCGATCGGCCGATGCGACGGCCGTCGGCAGCCCGCGACCAGACCGTGAGTCCGGCGTCCGGATCGGGATCGTCGGCGACGGCGGACTCGGCCTCGCAAGATCGGCGTGGCGGTGTCGCGACCGAATCCGGCGCGAGATCAGCGTGCATCAGTCGATCTTGCGGCTCGTGTCGCGCCACGCGCTTGATCCCGGTCAAGGCCAGCAAAGCGAAGCGGCCGGAGACTGCCGTCGCAGACGCGACAGGACAGCCCATGAAGATACTGGTCGCCGCCGACGGCAGCGCCTATACCAAACGGATGCTGGCCTACCTTGCCGCGCACGACGAGTGGCTGGGTACCCGCCACGAGTACACCGTCGTTCACTCCGTGCTCGCGGTGCCGCACCGCGCCGCCGCCTTCGTCGGCGCCGACGTCGTGCGCAACTTCTACGAAGAAGATGCCGAACTCGTGTTCCGGCCGGTCCGTGCCTTCTTCGAACAGCAGGGCATCAAGGCAAAGTTCGTCCACACGATCGGCCACGCGGCCGAGTCGATCGCGAAGCTGGCCACCGAAGGGCGCTTCGAGCTGATCGTGATGGGCTCGCGCGGCCACGGCGACCTGGCCAACCTGATCCTCGGCTCGGTCGCGACGAAGGTGCTCGCCAGGTCCGCGACGCCGGTCCTGCTCATTCGCTGACGACGCTCATCTCATGTCGAGCCTTCGATCTATCCTTCTGCACGCCGACGCGACCGCCGGGAGCGTGGTGCGGCTCGAGATCGCACGCGAACTCGCGGCGCGGCACGGCGCCAGCGTGACCGCGCTGTTCGGCGCGACCGTCGACACGGACCGCTTGTCGTCCGCCTACTCGGCCGGCGCCGCGCTCGGCGCGGGCGCGAGCGAATCGGACAGCTTGTCGCACGACACGGCCCGGGCCAGCCTGCGGCAACTAGGCCTCGGCGAAAGCGCCGAGGTCGCGTGGTTCGATGTCGTCGGCGATTCGATCGCGCACGGCTTCATCGCCGAAGCGGCCTACGCCGACCTGCTGGTGATCGGCCAGCAGTCGCCGGGCGATCCGGCCGGCGGTGCGCCCAAAGGTTTCGTCGAATCGGTCATTCTCGACAGCGGCAAGCCGACGCTCGTCGTTCCGCGCCAACCGCGCGCTGGCAGCTTCGGCCAACGTGCGCTGGTGGCCTGGAACGGATCGGCACAAGCCGCTCGCGCCGTGACCGGCGCATTGCCCCTGTTGCGGCATGCCGGCCAGATTCACGTCGCCGTCTGGTCGCGTCATCCGGTGGCCGCGCCTTTCAGCGGCGTCGACATCGGCGTGTTCCTGCACGGACACGGCATCGAGGCGATCCTGCATCAGTGCGCGCCCTCCTCACGCGTCGGGCAGGAGCTGGCAGCGCTGGTGCAGTCGCTGCACGCCGACCTCGTGGTGATGGGCTGCTACGGACACAGCCGCATGGCCGAGCGCGTGCTCGGCGGCGCGACCCGTTCGATGCTGGCCACGCTGCCCGTGCCGATCCTGATGGCGCATTGAGCGCCGCGGGCGCCGCTACTTCGGCTTGCCGGTCGGAAAGTACGCCTTCTCGCTCTCGGCCATCATCTTCTGCGCGACATCGGCCTTGCGCAGCACGACGTTCACCCGCTTGCCCAGGTCCTTGACGAGCGCGCCCAGGTCGTTGAGCGTCTTCACGCTGCCGCCAAATATTTTCTGAGTCTCGGCCAGCGCCCAGGCTTCCATTTCCTGCTGCGGGTCGGCCGCGTCCTTGAACTCGACCTTGCCGCCGCGCAGGTCGACCAGGCCGCCGAGCTTGCCCTTGACGACCGCCGGAGCCTGGCCGTTGATGGTGATCATCTTGTAGGCGACGGGCGCTTCGGCCTGTGCCTTGTCGCCGTCGAGCTTCTTGCCGATCCAGTCCATCGCCTCGCACAAGCGCTCGAGGTACTTCGACGAACGGTAGAGCCCGAGCCCCGGGAACGGCGACTTCTCGTCGTAGTGCTTCAGGTCCTTGAGAAAGTCGCCGAGCTGCTCGTTGAACGACTGCATGAACGAGGTGATCGGCAACAGCTTGAGCCGCTCGGTGATCTTGGCGCCGATCGCCGCAGCCTGCTTGTCTTCGGAAATGCTGCTGTCGGCCTTGACCTCCTGCGCGCTCTTCTGACCGGCCTGCACGATGTGCTGGAACGGGCCCTTGCTGTGATAGGCCTCGGCGGCGAAGAACACGGCATCGGCCTGCATCGTTTCGAGCCGCGCCATCACGGCGGCGCGCTTGTCCTGCGTTTCGGTGCGCTTGGCGATGCTCGGCTGATCGGTCCGGTCCTTCAGCGCTTCCAGGGCTTCATCGAGCACTTTCAGCTCTAGCTCGATCTTGCGCACTTCTTCCATCGCCGCGACGTAGGCGGCGTTGGTGGCGGCCATCAGCTTGTCGGGGTTCTTCTCCAGTTCCTCGATCATGGCGACCAGTTTCTTCTGGCCGGCCGGCGTGTCGGCGATGCCCTTGTCGTACTTGATGCCGGCGTTATCGAGCGTCTGCGTCAGCTTCTGGAAGTACAAGGCGTCGGCGGTCTCGAACTGGCGGCGCGCCGCGACCAGGCGCTTCTTCAGCAGCTTCTTCTTCTCTTCGTTCCGCTCGGCGCTGAGGGTGGTGTCGATCTCGGCAAGGACCGCGTCCTGGTAGTCGACGTAGTCGTCCCAGCCCATGTAGCGGCGCATCTTCATCAAGGCGCCGATGTCCTGGCCGGCTTCGGCCATCGCGTCCATGTCGTTCTCGGTCGCGGACTTGTCCTTGGGATCCTTGAGCGGCGCCGGCTCGGCGCTGGCGTAGAGGTTGGTGTCGAACAGCGTGCCGGGCTGCACGCCGTTGAAGCGGTCGGACAGCTTCTTGTTGAACATGGCGACGATCTTCCAGTCCCAGACCGTCTCCTTGCCTTCGACGCCGTGGCTGCGAACGCTGATGTCGTAGTCGGACTCGAGGTTGGTGCTGCCCACGCTTTCCCACTGGAACTTGTAGAGCTCGGCAAGCGCCTTCATCTCGGCGTCGACGGTGAGCTTGCGATACCACCAGTAGCCGGACATGAAGGCCTTGGCCTTCTCGGCATCGGTCTTCTTCAGCTCCTTGAAGTGCGCCTTGACGGCATCCCAGCTGCGCTTGTACGTGGCCTTCAGGTCGGGCTCCCACTTCCACTCGGTGTCGGGGGCGCCCAGCGCGTCCTGCGCGCCTTTGGTCATCAGGGCCACGTCTTCCGGAGCCGGCGCCTTGCCTTGCGCTGCGGCGAGGTCGACGCGGTCGCACGCTGCCGCCCAGGCTTCGGGGTCCTTCACGCCATCCGGCTGCGGCCGGCTCACCTTGGGCGCCTTGCTCGGCTCGCCTTTCGTGGTGCGCTGCGGCAGCAGCTTTTCCCAGGCGGCGCGCGCCAGACGCACGTTGGCTTCCTGCTCGGCCAGCGGCGGCGCGAGCAATTCGAGATCGCGATCATTTGAATGCGCCGACAGGCGCGACACCATGTCGCGATCGCGGGCAACGCCTTCAGTCGTGTGGTTGATGAAGTGCAGCAGTTGCTCGGCGCGCTTGTGCCTGGCCGCCGGCTCGACCGGCGCCGGTCCGGAGATCGCCGTCCAGTCCACGACCCAGTGCGCGCAATGGTTGGAGACGGTCTTGCGCGCCTCGGCCACGTAGTCGTGGACCGCCGACTCGGCCTCGCCCAGCACCTCGATCACCTCGCCGCGCGAGCGCGTCGCCAGGTCCTTCAGGTCGAGCAGCACGCGGTTGAGGATGCGGACCGCTTCGTCTGGCGAATTCTGCTTGGCATAGGCCAGCGTTTTCCTGGCGCGGGCAAGCGTTGCCTTATCTTCGGTCGAGGTCGACATGTCGACCATCTCGAGGGCCGGCGGCGGACCCGAAAGATTGAGACCTAGGAATTCCAGCAGACCGGGCATGGCGACTCCTGCGCGTGGCGAATTCGGGGTGGCGGGAATGTTAGCGCCGGGGGCCCGACGCGCGTCACTTGCCCGCCCGTCTCGGGTTTCATGGTGCGAAACGTCACGATATGCTGGAGGGAAGGCGAGGCCGGCAATGCACCCATGAACATTGACGGCCGTCGGCCATGACCAGGAGAGACCGATGAGAACCTTCGACGGCAAAGTAGCGATCGTCACCGGCGGGAGCACCGGGCTCGGTGCGGCGGCGGCGCTGCAGTTGGCGCGCGAACGCGCCAGGGTCGTGATCGCCGCACGACAAGTCCTGGCCGGCAAGTATTCGGCGATAAGGTGCGGTGACTCATCGCAGCGTGGAGGAAGTCTGGTTCGTCGTCGCGCCCCAACTGGCCCGGCGAGGATGAGGCGGTTGCCGTTTCGGGCCCGTGGCAAGCGACCGGGCCGCAAGCCGCCAGTCACTCGACGATGTGATCGGAGCGCCGTTGGTCCCTGACGCTTTCACGCACCTTCCTCACCTTCGCGATCGGGTGATGCCGGCAGAGAAGTCGGAGTTGAGGGTGACGCCCGAAGTCCTCGCCTTCTGGGACCAGCGGGCGCTCAAGCTGGGGCGCTCTGCCGACTGGCGCCTCTCGGACCAGGAACTCGAAGCCTCCCGGCTCGCGGTGCTTGGCCACCTCGATGCGGAGCAAGACCTCTGGGTCTATTCGTACGGATCGTTGATGTGGGATCCCGGCTTTCACTTCGCAGAAGTGAGACTGGCCGAGTTGGCGGGGTATCAACGCCGCTTCTCGTACCGGACGACGATAGGCCGCGGCTCCCCGGAACGCCCCGCCCTCATGCTTTCGCTAGAACCCTGTGCCGGTTCTTGCAGAGGCCTCGTGTTTCGTATCGCCGCCGATGTGGCGCATGCTGAATCTGCCATCGTCTGGCGCAGAGAGATGGTTCGGGGAGGCTATCGCCCGAAACTGCTTCCGGTCAGCACACCTCGAGGCGAAATCGCGGCCCTTGCATTCACTTCGAACCCATCGCACACGGACTATGTCGGCGAGCTGTCCCCCATGGAGACCGCGGCCATGATCGCCAGCGCCAGGGGTGTGCTGGGAACGAATCGCCACTACCTGGAGCAGTTGGCGGCGCAGCTCGATAGTCTGGGGATCGAAGACGCGTACGTGCAGATTCTTGCGGATCGGGTTCAGGGGATGGCGGGACCGTGAACCGCGCGCAAGCTGCCATCGTGCGCCAGTGGATCAGCGACGCATGACGCCGCGCGGAGGTCGATGCCTGGTCGCGCTCGCTGCCCTGGCGGCGGCATGCCCGGCTCTGGCTGACGAAGAACTGCGGAACTGGTTCGACGACCCGTTCTTCCAGATCTCGGCGGCGCTACCCGATTGCCCGTTGCCGGCGGGCCCGTTCATCACCGAGGCCCAGAAGCGTGCCGAGGCGCACCACCGGGCGGAGAGGGGCACCACCTGCTGGCTGGTCAGGGAGTGCGACCGGCCGAATTCCTATGCCTACGACGCCGACATCGCCGCCGCGTTTCAAGCCGCCATGCACGAGCGCAACCCGTTCCCGGACACGACCTTGTGGGTCACGGCCCAGGGCCGCGTTCTCTACATCGAGGGTTGCGTTGCACGGGAATCGCAAGTCGCGGAGCTGGAGTCCTTTGCAAGAGGCCGTACGTGCAGCAGGCCCTCGCCATCGTTCGAACCGAGCCGTCGACGCGCGTCCCGTACAAGCTGCGAAACCCTGGATAGCTTCGACCGGCTGAACAGCAGCTCGAAGGTCATCGGACGAGTCTTCGCCCTACACTTCAACGATGTCGTCGACATCACGCAGGCCGTTCTTCCATCGATGATTCGTCGCGAAGTCGCAGCCGACGAAGTCGCGCAAATCGTCGCGTGGCTGTGCAGCGATGCGAGCCGATTCAACACCGGCGCGGTCTTCGACATGTCGGGCGGCCGCGCCCGGTATTGACGGCGAATCGCCGTTCTGGCTCATGGAGGCACCGATGTCCGACTCCCCGGCCTCTTCATCGCCTGCCTTGCGGGTGCTGATCGCCGCCCTTGTTTTCGGCGCACTGGTCGCCGCGGGATGGTGGCTCCTCGAAGAGAAGGACACATGGCCACGCGGCGAGGCGCTCACGACGGCGCTTCGCCCCCTGATCGAAAAGCAAAGCAACGATCAATCACTCGTCGCGCGGATCATTCTCGACAGCTACCTCGAGACGCGATCGAACGCGTCGCGATGGAGCGGCGTCTACTGGGGCTGCGTCTTTGCCGCCGCGGCCCTGAGCGCGCTCGCCGCGCTGGTCCTCAAGTTCGAGACCGTGTTCAAGAGCGAGGGCGTCAAGAAGGACATGGCGGCCACGCTCTCGGTGTGTGCAGCGCTGCTCATCACGATCTCCATGAGCGGCGATTTCCAGCGCAAGTGGCAAGCCAACCGGATCGCGGCCGCCGAGCTCGAGCGAACGGGCTACGAATTCCTGGAGAAGGACGGCGCGAACCCGCGCTCCTTCCTGGCACCGGTCGCGCAGACCTTGCTCAGGCGACAGATGGCCATCGTCGGCGGCACGGAACAACGAAGTCCGCCGTCGGACCCCGTGAAGGGCGCATCGCAGCCGAAGTAGCCCGGCGGCTGGGCAAACCTGGCGCGGCTCAGTCTTGAGTCGCCGCCGCGGTCGGCCCCTGGAATCCTCCAGCCCGCAGCGTCAACACCAGCGTGTCGCGATGCCCATAGTCGTCGAGCGGCTGGATCGGCGTGCTCTCGTGGATCACCCGCGCGTCGTCGATCAGCAGGCAGGTCCACGGCGCCTGCATCGTGAAGCGCAGCCCGGTCGGCCCGTCGGCATCGAAGACGCGGGTCTCGCCGCCCTTGATGCCTTCGCGGCCGGCCAGCACCACGGCCACCAGGTCGACGCCGTCGCGGTGCGCGCCTTCGGGCGTCGGCCGGCCAATGCCGTCGGTGGTGTCGATGCGGAACTGATGCGCCTCAACGTACCAAGGCTGGTCACTGCTCTGGCGCAGCGACGACGCGAGCGTGCCCATCGCCTTCAGCATCTTCTGCCACGCCGGGCTGGCGATCACGGCGGGCTCGATCGGCTCGAACCAGCGCTCGAGGCCGCCATGCAGCGCGTTGTATTCGATGGGCTGCCAGTGCGCGCGATGCGGCACTTGCTCGACCTGGCCCCGATCGACGATGAAGCACGAGTGGCGGCGCCTGCGGTAGTGTCCACCGTCGCGCAGACACGTGTCGGGCGGCAGATCGTCCCAAGAAGCGCGCAGCGCCTCGAACTCGCGCAACGAGCTGCCGGTTAGCGTGGCGAAGCCGTTCGGATCGAGTACCGCGTGCCCCTGATCAGCGAGCGAGTTCGCAACCCGATCCGGCGGTGTGATCGGCGCCGCGAAGGGCGCCCGACTCATGGGGTCCCGGTTCATGCGAAGCGCTCGCGCGCCAGCGCCGCGCCCCTGGCGAGCGCGGCGAGCTTGGCTTCGGCGATCTCGCGGCGCATCGGCGCCAGGCCGCAATTCGTGCAGGCGATAAATCGCTCCTTCGGCACGAATTGCAAGGCACGGCCGATCGTCTCGGCGATCTCTTCGGGCGTCTCGATCACGTCGGTAGCGACGTCGATCACGCCGACCATCACGTCCTTGCCGGCGAGCAGGCGCATGAGCTCGGGCGGCACGTGCGAGTGAAAGCATTCGAGCGAGACCTGGTCGATCGAGCTCCTTGCCAGCGCCGGAAAGACCTGCTCGTACTGCCGCCATTGCTCGCCGAGCGTTGCCTTCCAGTCGACGTTGGCCTTGATGCCGTAGCCGTAGCAGACGTGTACCGCGGTCTTGCAGGTCAGCCCCTGGGCCGCGCGCTCGAGCGCGGCCACGCCCCACTCCGCCGCGTCGACCATGTAGACGTTGAACGCGGGCTCGTCGAACTGGACGATGTCGACGCCGTCGGCCTGCAGGGCGATCGCTTCCTGGTTGAGCAATTCTGCGAAGGCGAACGCCAGCTTGATGCGGCCTTCCTTGCCCTGGCCGTAGAAGCGGTCGGCAACGGTGTCGACGATCGTCATCGGGCCGGGCAGCGTGAACTTGAGCAGCTTGCCCGTGTGTGCGCACGCGAGTCGCGCTTCGGCCGCGTGAACACGACCGCTCAAGCGCAAACGCCCGACGACCCGCGGCACCATCGCGTCGTAGCGGTTGTTGCGGATGCCCATCTTCACCTTGTGCTCGAAGTCGATGCCTTCGACCCGGGCAAGAAAGCCGTGCACGAAGTGCTGGCGCGACTGTTCGCCGTCGCCGACGATGTCGAGCCCCGCGTCTTCCTGCACCTTGAGCCAGAGCAGGGTCGCGTCCGCCTTGGCCTGTTCGAGCTCGGCGCCGCCCGCCTTCCACTCGGGCCAGAGCTTCTCGGTCTCGGCCAGCCACGAGGGCTTGGGCAGGCTGCCGGCGATAGCGGTTTGAAACATGCGATGAAATCCTTCATGGCGAATCGCGGGCTTTCCGGCGGCGCCGCATTTGATACCGTCGGCCTGTGACCACCGAAGCCGAACCCGCGTCGACCCGGGAGGGGCCGCTGCCCGCCGCGGAGCGCATCGAAGCGCTCGACGTGCTGCGCGGCGTCGCCCTGTTCGGCATCTTCATTATGAACATGCCGGGCTTCACGCACTCGCTGTTCACGCCGCCGGGGCCGCACGAGAGCGGGCTCGATTCGCTGGTCGTCACGCTGCGCGAGCTGCTCTTCGCCGGCAAGTTCAACCTGATGTTCGGGCTCCTGTTCGGCATCGGCTTCAGCCTGCAGCTCGGCCGGCTCGAAGCGGCACGTCCCGGTGGCGACGCAACGCTGGTCTATGCGCGGCGGCTCGCCGTGCTGTTGGCGATCGGCCTCGTTCACGCCGGGCTACTCTGGACCGGCGACGTCCTCGTGGTTTACGCGGTGCTCGGCTTCGTGCTGCTCGCATTGCGGCGGCTGCCCGATCGTGCGGTGCCCGTGCTGATCGGCCTGTGCCTGCTCTACCCGGCCGTCTCCGACGCGTTGCGGCCGGAGCTGTTCTCGTTCGAGACCGAGACCGTCGCGGCCTTCGAGTACCAGGATTTCGAAGCCTCGAACGACATGGCTTATGGCCAAGGTTCGTTCATCGACGCGGCGCGCGAAACGGCGCGCGTCTTCGCCTGGGGCTACAGCTCGCCGCTCGGCCTGTTCAGCTACGCGGCGTTCTACGTGCAGATGGCGACCGGCATTCTGCTCGGCGCTTTCGTCGGCCGGCGGCGCTGGGTCGAGCGCCTTCCTTCCCTGCGCGAGGCGATCCATCGGGCCCAGCTCGGCGCGCTCGGCCTGGCGCTGCTCTCGGGCGCGCTCTGGTTCGCGTTCGGCGGCACCAGCGAAGAGGCCGGCAGCGGCACGCTCGCCTCATCCCTGGCGCGATCCCTGGGCCGCGCGGCGCTGATGGCGTTCTATGCGTTGAGTGTCCTTCGCCTGCTCGAGTTCGCGTGGCCGGCCCGCCTGTTGCGACCCTTCTCGTTCGCGGGCCGAATGCCGCTCAGCAACTACCTGCTGCAGACGCTGATGGGCAGCTTCCTCTTCTACGGCTGGGGACTGGGCTACTGGGGTCGAGCCACACCGCTGGCTGAAGCGGCGCTCGCGGTCGCGCTGTTTTTCGTCGTGCAGTTGCCGCTCAGCGCGTGGTGGCTTTCGCGCTTCAAATACGGGCCGGTGGAGTACGTGTGGCGTCGGCTGACCTACGGTCGGATCGCGGCTTGACGCGGGCGCGATCCTTCGCTTGGTCAGGATGACGCAAGGCAGCCGAACTCTTCGGCCAGCAAAGCGTAGGAGCGTCGACGCACGGCCGGGTCGTGGGCCCAGGTGTTGATGACGACCTCGTCGAGGTCGAACTCTTCCGCGAGCTTGCGGATCTTCACGCCCACCGTCGCAGCGGAGCCGACGAATGCCTTCTTGCGCATAGGTGCAAGCATCGATCCCTCGACTTCGGAAAAACCGCGCCTGGCAATGTCGTCCGGTGCTTGCAAGGGCCCGAGCGCACCGCGCTGACGATCGACGCGCCAGCGGTCGCGCGAGAGCGCGAGATGCGCCGCCTCCTCATCGCTCGCGGCCGCGAGGGCCCAGATGCACAGCGTTGCCTGCGGCTTGGGATGGCGCTCGCTCGGCTGATATCGCTCGCGATAGAGCGCCATCGCCGACCCGGCCCCTTGGCCGTCGGTGAAGAAATACGCGAAAGCATACGGCAGGCCGAAATGCGCCGCGAGTTGCGCGCCGTAGTCGGAGCTGCCGAGGATCCAGATTTCCGGCGTGAAGGGCCCGAGCGGATGTGCGGTGATGCCTTCATGCGTGCCGAGCGAACTCCACGCATGCAGGTCGCGAACCTGGATCGGAAAGTCTTCCGCCGCATGGCTCGCGTTCGGGTTCAGGGCGCGCGCGGTTCGCATGTCGCCGCCGGGGGCGCGGCCGAGGCCGAGGTCGATGCGGCCCGGCGCCAGTGCCTCGAGCACGCGAAACTGCTCGGCCACTTTCAGCGCGCTGTAGTGCGGCAGCATGACGCCGGCGCTGCCGACGCGGATCCGCGTCGTGCGGGCAGCGATCGCCGCCATCAGGATCTCGGGCGCCGAGCCGACGATGGTCGGCAAGCCGTGATGCTCGCTGACCCAGAAACGTGAGTAGCCGAGCTTCTCGCAATCGACGGCGAGCGAGAGCGTGTCGCGAATCGCCGCGTCTTCGCCGCTGCCGGCGAGCGAAACGGACTGGTCCAGGACGGAGAGGCGCATCTTCATGAGACGCGACGCCGAGATCGCCGAGATCGCCCCAAGGGCGACGCCGCCCCCTCGGGGGCCAGCGAATAAAGTGAGCGTGGGGGCTTCATTGCGGATGAGTCGGGTCGATCCAGCGCACGGTCTCGGGCTTTTCGACCGGCTCGATGTCGACGTTGACCGCGACGGCTTCGCCATCGCTGCGGCACAGCACGCACTCGAGCGTTTCGGTCGGGCTGGCATTGATCTCCTGGTGCGGCACCCATGGCGGGATGTAGATGAAGTCGCCCGGCCCGGCCTCGGCGGTGAACTCCAGCGCGTTACCCCAGCGCATGCGAGCCCGACCCTTCACGACGTAGATCACGCTCTCCAGGTGGCCATGATGATGTGCCCCGGTCTTCGCGTTGGCATGGATGTGAACCGTGCCGGCCCAGAGTTTTTGCGCGCCGACGCGGGCGAAGTTGATCGCCGCCTTGCGGTCCATGCCGGGCGTTTGCGCGGTGTTCGGATCGAGCCGGTTGGCGCCGATGACGCGAACGCCGTCGAGCTTCCACGCAACGCTGACATCGGGCTTATCGGCGTGATCGATGTTCATCGACGCTTCCTCGTGTACATTAGCGGCACAGTTATACGCAAGACAGTGGTTGTTCGTGATTCTCGTTCCACCCTCGCGGTTCTCGCGGCGGGCGTTTGAAATC
>JAYSMB010000415.1:0-4660 GCA_043725065.1 Burkholderiales bacterium | reverse complement strand
GGTCCGTGATCTCGACGCCGTGGTGGACTTCGTACTTTTCCTGCAGCCCGCGCAGGATCGCGATGGTGTCCTCCACCGAAGGCTCGCCGACCAGCACTTTCTGGAAGCGCCGCTCGAGCGCCGCGTCCTTCTCGATGTACTTGCGGTATTCGTCGAGCGTGGTCGCGCCGACGCAATGCAGTTCGCCGCGCGCGAGCGCAGGCTTGAGCATGTTGCCGGCGTCCATCGCGCCCTCGGCCTTGCCGGCGCCGACCATGGTGTGCAGCTCGTCGATGAAGACGATGGTCTGGCCTTCGTCCTGGGCCACTTCCTTCAGCACGCTCTTGAGCCGTTCCTCGAACTCGCCGCGGAACTTCGCGCCGGCCAGCAGCAGCGCCATGTCGAGCACCAGCACGCGCTTGTTCTTCAGCGAGTCGGGCACCTCGCCAGCGACGATGCGCTGCGCCAGGCCCTCGACGATCGCGGTCTTGCCCACGCCGGGCTCGCCGATCAGCACCGGGTTGTTCTTGGTGCGGCGTTGCAGCACCTGGATCGCGCGGCGGATCTCGTCGTCGCGGCCGATCACCGGGTCGAGCTTGCCCAGGCGCGCGCGCTCGGTCAGGTCGAGCGTGTATTTCTTCAGCGCCTCGCGCTGGCCCTCGGCTTCGGCGCTGTCGACCTTCTGGCCACCGCGCACCGAGTCGATCGCGCTCTCGAGCGCCTTGCGGGTCAGCCCGTGGCCGCGCACGATGCCACCGAGGTCGGTTTTCGCGTCACTGAGCGCGAGCAGGAACATCTCGCTGGCGACGAACTGATCGCCGTGCTTGCCCGCTTCCTTCTCTGCGGCCTGCAGCAGCGACGACAGGTCGCGGCCGGGTTGAACGACCTCGCCGCCTTGCACTTGCGGCAGCTTGGCGATGTCGGCGTCGAGCGCCGATTGCAGCCGGCCGGCGTTGACGCCGGCGCGGGCGAGCAGCGCCTTCGGTCCGTCGGGTTGGGCGAGCATCGCCGAGACCAGGTGCGCGGGCTCGATGTAGGGGTTGTCCTTGGCGACGGCCAGGCTCTGCGCGTCGGCGAGCGCCTGCTGGAAGGTGGTCGTGAGTTTGTCGAGTCGCATATCGGGTTTTCTCCGGATCGAGGCCAATTGAGGCGATCGTCGGCGCTTTTCAAGCGGCCGCCCGGAGGACGTGGCCTTCTACTTGACCAGGATCAACCGCGCCAGACGAAATCCGATCGCCGCCGCGGCCAGCGAGCCCAGCACGTGGGCCAGCGTGTGCGAAAACGCCATCAGCAACTCGCCTCGCTGCAACATGATGAGCGACTCGGCGGAGAACGACGAGAAGGTCGTGAAGCCACCCGGCACGCCGGTGATGATCAAGAGGCGCATGAGCTCGTTCGGCGAGCGCTCGAACCAGAACAGCGTCGCGCCGATCAGCAGGCCGCCGACACAATTGACGAACAGCGTGCCGAGCGGAAAGCCGCTCCAGCGCGCGTTGAGCCAGACGCCGCAAAGCCACCGCAGCAGGCAGCCCGCAACGCCGCCGGCGGAAACGGCCAGCACGTTGACCCAGGTCAAAGCCGGCATCACGGCGGCGAGCCGGCGGCACCCGGGTGGCTCGGGCTCGGCTCCACAGTCGCCGCCTCGATGCCCCAGCGGGCCAGCGCCGCATCGTCGACGACGCGCGCGTCGACCCAGCGCGCACCCGCATCGGTCGCTTCCTTCTTCCAGAACGGCGCGTGGGTCTTCAGGTAGTCCATCAGGAATTCGCAGGCCTGGAACGCCTGGCCGCGATGGGCCGATGCGACCGCGACGAGGACGATCTGCTCGCGCGCCGCGAGCTCGCCGATGCGGTGGACGACGCGGGCTGCGCGGATGTCGAAGCGGGCAAAAGCCTTGTCGATCATGGCTTCGATCGCGCTCTCGGTCATTCCCGGATAGTGTTCGAGCTCCATCGACGCGACCCTGGCGCCGTCGCTTCGATCGCGGACCGTGCCGACGAAGGCCGCCACCGCACCGATGCTTCCGTCAGCGGCACGCAGGGCGGCGATTTCGGCGCTCGCGTCGAAGTCCTCGGTCTGGATCGCGACGCGCGGCAGAGCCATTCAGCCCCCGGTCACCGGCGGAAAGAAACCGATCTCGTCGCCCTCGCTCAGCACTGCGGATTCGACGCACATCGTCCGGTTCCTGGCGCTGCGCACGGCGCGCTGGCGACCCAGCACCTCGGAGTGACGGCCGCCGCGCGCGGCAAGTGCGTCGCGCAGGGCGCCGACGGTCGTCGCTTCGTCGAGCTCGACCGTTTCGGCGTTGCCCAAGGCCTCGCGCAGCGACGCGAAATAGCGCACCTCGATCTTCATCCGAGCAGCTCGGCAAAGGGCAGATAACGAACGGTGTCGCCTGGCGCGATCGTCATGCCGCCGGGATTGTCGAGCAGGCCATCGGCCCAGACCGTAGAGGTGAGGACACCCGAGCCCTGGTTGGCGAACAGGTCGAGCCCGCCGTCGGCATTGCGGCGCACGCGCAAGAATTCGCGACGCCTGTCGGCCCGCGGCCAGGCGAAATCGGCGCGCATCGCGATCGAGCTCGGAGCGAGATCGGTCGCGCCTTGCAGCTTCAGCAACACCGGCCGTGCCGCAAACAGAAAGGTGACGAACGACGAGACCGGGTTTCCCGGCAGGCCGATGAACCAGGCCGACGAGCCGTCGCCGCGGAAGACTTCGCCGAACGCGAGCGGCTTGCCCGGCTTGATCGCGATCTGCCAGAGGTCGAGTCGTCCTTCCTTCTCGACGGCAGGCTTGAGATGATCTTCCTCGCCGACGGAGACGCCGCCACAAGTGATGATCAGGTCGTTGTCCGCCGCGGCGCGCCGCAGCGTCTCGCGGGTCGCGTCGAGCCGGTCGGGAACGATCCCGAAGTCCTCGCAGATGCCGCCCATCGATTCGATCAGGCCACGCAAGGTGAATCGGTTCGAGTTGTAGATCGCACCGGGCTTAAGCACCTCGCCCGGCATGGCGAGCTCGTCGCCGGTCGAGAACAGGGCGACGCGCGGCCGAGCGCCGACCCTGAGCGAGGCCGCCCCCACCGCCGCCGCCATGCCGAGCGTCTGGGGCGAAAGCCGGACTCCTGCGTTGAGCACGACCGAGTCGCGGCGCACGTCTTCACCGCGGCGCCGGATCGACCCCCCCGGTTGCGAAAGGGCATCGATGCGCACACCTTGCTCCACGACCTCGCACTTTTCCTGCATGACGACCGCGTCGGCGCCGAGGGGAATCTGCGCGCCGGTGAAGATGCGCGCGGCGGTCCCGGCTGCGAGCGGCCCGCCGATGCTGCCGGCGGGAATGCGCTGGCTGATCGGCAGCACGGTGCCCACCCCGGTCACATCCGCGGCGCGCACCGCGTAGCCGTCCATCTCGCTGTTGTCGGCGGGCGGGACGTCGATCAGCGAGCGCACGTCTTCGGCGAGCACACGGCGCAAGGCGTCGAGGGTCGAGACGGTTTCGGCACGCCCCCGCGGAGGTGCCTGGACCCGCGCCAGCACACGCTCGACCGCCTCGTCGAGCGAGAGCAGCGTCGGCTTGAAGTGCGCGTTCGGATCGGCGCTCATGGCTCAGGCATTGTCGGCGATGAAGGCCTTGAGGCGCGCGAGGTCCACCGGCATGGTCGTGAAGCGGCGCGGCAAGCCCTCGATTCCGATGAAACGGGCTGGACGCGGGGCATCGATGCCGATCGCTTCGCGCACCGTCGCGTTGAACTTCGCCGGCAAGGCCGTTTCGAGAACGACCATCGGCGTGCCGGGCTCGGCCTTCTGACGGCCGACCATGAGCGCGTCGGCGGTGTGCGGATCGATCACTTCGCCATGACGGGCGTAAACCTCGCGGATCGTCGACAGCCGGTCCCCGGCGGTGCTGCGCCCACTCGTGAAACCGAAGCCGGCGATGCGCTCGCGCTCGCTGGTCGTCAGCGAAAACGCGCGCCGTGTCTCGACTTCGGCGAACAACGCGCGCGTTCGAGCCGCATCGCGGCCGAGTGCGTCGAACACGAAGCGCTCGAAGTTCGACGCTTTCGAGATGTCCATCGAGGGGCTCGAGGTTTCGTGCGTCTCGGCCGCCGAACGCACGCGGTAGGTGCCGGTGCGAAAGAACTCGTCGAGCACGTCGTTCTCGTTGGTCGCGAGAACGAGCCGGCGGATCGGCAAGCCCATCTGGCGTGCGATGTGGCCGGCGCAGATGTTGCCGAAATTGCCGGTCGGCACGGCGAAGTCGACGTGCTCGTCATTCGACGATGTCGCTTGGAAATAGCCCGAGAAGTAGTAGACGACCTGGGCCACCAACCGCGCCCAGTTGATCGAGTTGACGGTGCCGATGGCGTGGTGCTGCTTGAACGCCATGTCGCCCGAGACGGCCTTGACAAGATCCTGGCAATCGTCGAATACGCCGTCGATGGCGATGTTGTGGATGTTGGCGTCTTGAAGGCTGAACATCTGCGCCTGCTGGAACGGGCTCATGCGGCCGAGCGGCGAGAGCATGAAGACATCGACGCCGCGCTTGCCTTTCAAAGCGTACTCGGCGGCGCCGCCGGTATCGCCCGAGGTCGCGCCCAGTACGTTGAGCGAGCGGCCGCGCCGCGCCAGCCCGTACTCGAAGGCGTTGCCCAGGAACTGCATCGCCAGGTCCTTGAACGCCA
>JAYSMB010000414.1:0-3893 GCA_043725065.1 Burkholderiales bacterium | reverse complement strand
GCACCAACGAGATGCTGATGCGCAACCAGTTCCGCGCCTGGGTCAAGTTCATGACGCTCGATATGGCCGAGTAGCGCCGCGGCGCTGCGACCCTATCCTTCGTTCCTTCCTCCCTCCAACCCGCAGGAGACCTACCTCATGAAGACCTTCCTCCGCAGCGCGCTCGGTGTCTTCGCCGGCTGCGCCTTCGCCGCCACCGCGGTCGCCGCCGACATCAAGATCGGCCTGAGCGTCTCGCTCTCGGGCCCGAACGCTTCGCTCGGCGTCCCCTACGCGAAAGGCATGCAGGCGGCGGTCGCCTACCGGCCCGAGATCGCCGGCCACAAGGTCGTGCTGACCGTCCTCGACGACGCGTCCGACCCGACCACCGCCGGCCGCAATGCGAGAAAGCTGATCGAGGAAGACAAGGTCGACATCATCATGGGCACCTCCGGCGTGCCGGCGGCGATCGCGATGGCCCAGGTCGGCCGAGAGACCAGGACGCCGATGATCGGTCTGACGCCGATCTCCCTGCCGCCGGCCGATGCCGAGTGGTTCTTCACCGTCGCCCAGCCGACGCTGCTGATGGTTTCGGCGGTGGTCGAGAAGATGAAGGCCAACGGCGTCAAGACGGTCGCCTACATCGGCTTTACCGACGCCTGGGGCGACCTGGTTTACGACGCGCTGATCAAGAGCGCCGAGCCGGCCGGCATCAAGGTCGTGGCCAACGAGCGCTATGCGCGGCCCGACCCGTCGGTGACCGGGCAGGTACTGAAGATCGTGGCGCTACATCCCGACGCGGTGATGACGGGCGGCGCAGGCACACCTGGCGCGCTGCCTTTTCTGGCCCTGCAGGAGCGCGGCTTCAAGGGCGGCATCTACGGCAACCATGGCCTGATCAACCCCGACTTCCTGCGTGTCGCCGGCGCTTCCGCCAACGGCGCCTTGCTGCCGACCGGCCCGATCATCGTTGCCGACCAGCTGCCCGCCAACTACCCGACGCGCAAGATCTCCGACGAGTTCCGCGCATCGTTCCTGAAGGTCAACGGCACGCCGTCGACCGACGCCTTCTCGGCCTACTCGTTCGACGGCTACCTGGTCTTCGCCGACGCCGCGGCGCGAGCGCTGGGCAAGGTCGCCGAGCCCGGCACGCCGGCGTTTCGCGTCGCACTGCGCGACGCCATCGCCACCACCAAGGAAGTGGTCGGCACGCACGGCGTCTACAACTTCAAGGCCGGCAACCTCTATGGCGTCGACGAGCGGGCGCGTGTGATCGTGCGGGTCGAGAACGGCCAGTGGAAGTTCGTGCCCTGAGGAGGCGAAGACCCGCGCACCGCAAAGTTCCGGCATGACGCCCGAGGTCGCCCTCATCCTCGGCGTCGACGGCCTCGCCAACGGCGCGGTCTATTTGCTCGCCGGCCTGGGGCTGGTGCTGATCTTTTCGGTGACGCGGGTCGTGTTCGTGCCATTCGGCGACGTCGCCGCGTTCGCGGCGCTCAGCCTGGCGGCGTTCGAGACCGGTCGGCTGCCGGCGACGGTGTGGCTGGTGGCGACGCTGGCGGTGCTGGCGCTTCTCGTGGAAGTAAGGAGCCTCGTCGTGCGCGGTGAGGCGAAACGCATCCCGCGCGCCATCGTCGGTTGGGGCCTGCTGCCGGCGCTGCCCTGCCTGGCGGCCTGGGCGATCGCCGGACGCAGCGTGCCGGCGCTGCTGCAGGTCGCAGTCGCGGTCGTGCTGGTCGTGCCGATCATTCCGCTGGTCGCCCGCGTCGCCTTGCAGCCGATCGCCGATGCGTCGGTGCTGGTCTTGCTGATCGCGTCGCTGGCGTTGCACTTTCTTTTGTCGGGCCTCGGCCTGCTCTTCTTCGGCCCGGAAGGTTCGCGCACGGCGCCGCTCGCCGGCGGCGCGTTGACGCTTGGTGACGGCTTCACGGTCAGCGGCCAGGTGCTGCTGATGGTCGGCGCGGCGGTGGTGTTGAGCGCGCTGTTCTATCTCGCCTTCGAGCGCACCGTCGCGGGCAAGGCGCTGCGCGCGACCGCGGTCAACCGGATCGGCGCTCGCCTGGTCGGCATACGTCCGGCGCGTACGGCGCTGCTGGCCTACGTCTTCGCGTCGCTGCTGGCCGGCCTGATCGGCATCCTGGTCGCGCCGGTCACGACGATGTACTACGACTCGGGCTTCCTGATCGGCCTGAAGGCCTTCGTCGCGGCCATCATCGGCGGCCTGGTCAGCTATCCGCTTACCGCCATCGGCGCGCTCGCGGTCGGCGTGGTCGAAAGCTTCGCGTCGTTCTGGAGCGGCGCGCTGAAAGACGTGATCGTTTTCAGCCTGCTCATCCCGGTCCTCCTGCTGCGCTCGTTCTTCTCGACACACGCCGAGGAAGAAGAGGAGATCGACGAATGACGCCACGGGGCCGCTACCGGGCCGTGGTCGCAGCCAGCGTCGCCGTCGTCGCGTTCGCGCCGCTCGTGCTCGGCAAGTTCGGCGTCTCGCTGCTCAACGACGTCGGCATCGGCGCCCTGGTCGCACTCGGCCTGGTGCTGCTCACCGGCATCGGCGGCGCGACCTCGTTCGGCCAGGCCGCCTTCGTCGGCATCGCCGCGTATGCGACGGCCTGGCTGACGACGGCGCACGGCGCATCGCCCTGGCTCGGCCTGGTCTTCGCTCTCACCCTTACCGGTGTTGCCGCGCTGGCGATCGGTCTCTTGACGCTGCGTCTCGGCGGCCACTTCCTGCCGCTCAGCACAATCGCCTGGGGACTGTCTATCGCCCTGCTGTTTGGCAACGTCGACGCCTTCGGACGGCACACAGGCCTCTCGAGCATCCCGCCGCTGCGTCTCGGCCCGTGGGCATTGATCGAGCCGCGGGCGATCTACTACCTGATCTGGGCGTTGGTCGGCCTCGCCTACGTCTTCAACCGCAATCTCTTGCAGTCGCGGCCAGGCCGGGCGATCCGCAGCCTGCGTGGCGGCGCGGTGCTGCTGGCCAGCGTTGGCGCCGATGCGTTCCGGGTCCGCCTCGTGTTGTTCGTCCTGGCCGCCTTGCTCGCCGGTCTCGCCGGCTGGCTCTACGCGCACATGAACCGCTTCGTGAGCCCGTCGCCGTTCGACGTGCGGGCGAGCATCGAGTACTTGCTGATGGCGGTGGGCGGCGGCCTTGGCCAGTTAAGCGGCGCGCTGGCCGGGGCGGCCGTCGTGCTGCTGCTGAAGAACGTGCTGCAGGACACATTGCCGCTGCTCACCGAGCGCGCCGGCCAGCTCCAGGCGGTGGCGTTCGCGGTGCTCTTCATCCTCTTGCTGCAGCATGCGCGCGGCGGCCTGATGGGCTTCGTGCGGCGCTGGACGCGAGGACGTTTCGCGGCGCCCGACGTCGACACTGCCAGCCTGGCCGGGGCCGAGCCGCTGCCTCGGCGTACGCTGCCGGCCGCAGGCGCGCCGATCCTCGCCGTGAGCGGTGCGGTCAAGCGCTTCGGCGGCCTCGTCGCCGTCGACGAGGTCAGCTTCGAGATTCGCGCCGGCGAGATCGTCGGCCTGATCGGCCCGAACGGCGCAGGCAAATCGACGCTCTTCAATCTTCTGACACGCACGCTGCCGATGACGGCGGGCCGGATCGAGTTTCTTGGCCGGAACGTCTCGGCCATGTCGCAACAGCGCCTTGCGCGGCTGGGCATGGCGCGCACCTTCCAGCACGTCAAGCTGAGGCCGCAGATGAGCCTGCTCGACAATGTCGCCCTCGGCGCGTACGGCCGCACCGGTTCGGGCGTGCTCGCCGCGGGCTTCGGGCTCGACCGCGGCGAGGAGCGGCGCATCCTCGCCGAGGCGATGCGTCAGCTCGCGCGCATCGGCCTGGCCGAGCGCGCCCACGAGATGGCGGGCAGCCTCCCGCTCGGCACTCAGCGCACGCTGGAGATCGCGCG
>JAYSMB010000413.1:0-3118 GCA_043725065.1 Burkholderiales bacterium | reverse complement strand
TAGAACTCAAATTAAGCCGCGGAACAACCAAAATACTGAGGCGTGACAAGCACTTGGCGTAGTCGCGGTGCCTACAGGATGGGAGGAACTTCAGTCTAGACGGCCGGTCTCAGTGCACTGTCACTTCGACTTCGGCTCGGACGATTCGCCGTTTCGAATAGCGAACGTCGAGCGAAAAGCTGTCGCTCCCCGAAAATCCCGGCGCCGGTGCGTAAAGCACATTCACGCCCTGAAGCGTCGTCCCCAGGCAGTTGCCGCCTCCGACCCAGTTGGGACCGATCATCACCGGGCCCGGCCTGATCTCGACCTTGCCGTTCCGCGGCGCCGTGACGACGCCGATGGTCTGCACGCGAACCAGGTTGCAACTGGCGTCGAACTCGGCGAAACCACGCACCAGAACCTCCTTGCCGGCCACGGTCTCGCGCTTGACCACGATCGACGGCTCGCCGGCATGCGAAGCGCCGAGCATGCCCCCGGCAAGCGCCATCGTCAGAGCGGCGACACAGGAACGAAACGATCGCGGCATCGGCGCCTCCTTCATGTGGAAGTTTCGCATGGCAACATGCTGCAATCGCGCGCCGCAGTTTCTTCGCTGCGCCGAGAATGACGGGCATTTCGCGCCGAGGCGCGACCTCGACGAGACCATGACCGCCGCCCTGCCCTTCGAGCCCGAATTCATCGCCGCCCTGCGCACGCTGTTCGAGGAGCGCATCGCCTTCAACCGCCTGATCGGCCTGCGCATCGACGCCATGTCGGCCGATGGCGTCTCCGGCCACCTCGAGATGCGGCCCGAACTGATCGGCCACTACGCGCACCAGCGCCTGCACGGCGGCGTCATCAGCGCCACGCTCGACGCGATGGGCGGCCTGGCCATCATGGCCGCCATCGGCGCGCGCCATAGGGACGAGACACCGGCGCAACGGATGCACCGCTTCGGCAAGCTGGGCACGATTGACCTGCGCATCGACTACCTGCGCCCCGCCACCGGCACGCGCTTCGAGCTCTCGGCCGAAGTGCTGCGCCTGGGCTCGCGCGTCGCCACGACGCGAATGGAATTTCACGACACCGCCGGACAACTGCTCGCCGCCGGATCGGCCGCCTATATCGTCTCCTGAGTCGTCAAGGCTTGCTGCGACAAAGCGCGAAGGCGTCGAGCGCGACCTGGTAGGTGGGCGTCGCGACGTCGAGCAGGCCGAGCACGCTGTGGTACAGGTTGTCGTGCGAGAACGGCACGTCGAGCCGGCCGCGCAGGCAGGCGGCATCGAGGCCCCGCCGCGCTTGCAGGGCTTCACCGAGCCAGGCGACGAAGGGCACGCGCTTCTGCACCTCGGGTGCGATCCTGTACGGCAGGCCGTGCAGAAAGAGCCCGAGTTCGCCGAGCGATTCGCCGTGGTCGCTCATGTAGAGCAGGCCGGTCGCAAACTCGTTCTTGCCTTTCAGCCAGGCGATCGTCGCGGCGAGAAAGTGGTCGGTCGTCACGATCGTGTTGTCGTAGGCGTTGACGAGCTGCGCCGGATCGCACTGGCCGAGCGTGGTGTTCGTGCATTCCGGAAGAAAGCGCTTGAGCGAAGGCGGCGAGCGCTTGAAATAAGCCGGCCCGTGGCTGCCCATCTGGTGCATCACCAGGACAATGCCGCGCTTGCTGCGCTGTTCGGGCAGCTTCGCGATCCGCACGTCGAGGCCGACCAGCATGGCGTCGTCGAAGCATTCGCCATCGCCGCACAGACCCGCCGCCGCGCTTCCCGTCAGATCCACCGTGGAGGCCGTCGGTACTCGGGCGCAGACCTCCTTGCAGCCGGCCTGGTTGTCGAGCCAGAGCACGGCGAGGCCGGCGGCCTGAAGCAGGTCGAGCAGGTTCTCATGTTCGGCCTTGCGGTTCTCGAACTCGGCCTTGCCGAGCGGCGAGAACATGCAGGGCACCGAGTCGCGAGTGTCCGTGCCGCAGGAGCGCACATCGCGAAAGCTGAGCACGCCTAGCGCGGCCAGCTCGGGCGTCGTGTCGCGCGCATAGCCATTGAGGCCGAAGTGATCGGCGCGCGCGGTCTCGCCGACGACGACGACGAGCAGCGGCACCTTGTCCTGCGCCGCGTAGCTCGGCCCGAGCGCGACGCCGGCCGTGATCGGCACGAGCCGGTCGCTCTTGCGCACCAGCGGCGCGATGGCGATCCAGGCCGCCGCCGACAGCCCGCCGATCGGGTTGACGATGTAGCGCAAGTGCATGTTGTTGCGCACCAGCGGCGCGACCGGGCCGTACATCGCGAACATGCTTACCAGCGTCACCGCGACGGCTCCGGCGAACAAGGCGACGTTCTTCCAGAGCTGCGGCCACCAGGGCGTGCGCGCCACCGGCACGACGGCCACGAGAACGGCCGGCAGCGCCACGACCAGCAACAGATTGCCGGCGAACGCCCAGCCGAGCAGGTCGCGCGCTTCACGCGGGTCGGTCTGCATCATGTTGGCGAGCATCGTCGCGTCCATCACGACGCCATACGTGAGCATGAAATGCTGGGCCACGCCGGCAGCGACCAGGACCCCGATCCAGACGGGTTTCCACCAGCGGCCCCAGGCCGTCAGTGCCAGCAGCGCCGTGGTCGCGGTGAAGACGAAGACGCAGACGCCGAGGCCGACGAAGAACGCGGAGGGACCGCCGCCGATCCGCCACAGCTCGCGCCAGAGCGCGAGGTTGCCGACCAGCGATAGCCAGAGCGCGAGCCAGACGACGACGGCGCGGGGCGAGCGCGGCTGGCGCAGGAAGAAGAAGCGTGTCGGCATCGGCGCCGGCGACTTTACGTCAGCGCCGGGGGCATTCGATCGCGCGAGTTCAGTTCGGCTTGATGTAGTCGGAAACGACTTTCCAGCGCCCGTCCTGGATCTGCGACAGGCGAGACAGGTCGCTGCCCAGACGCTTGGTCGCGCTGAAGCTGGCCGGCGCACTGCCGAACATGTCGCTTTCGATGGTCATCGAGTCCATCGCCTTGATGAAGCTGTCGGTCGTCAGGTTGGTGCCGGCCTTGGCCGCGGCACGGGCAAAGATGTCGATCACGTTGTAGCCGTAGACCGAGAACACGGTCGGGTCGTCGCCGAACTTGGTTTTGTACTTCTTGGCCCAGAAGCTGAT
>JAYSMB010000412.1:0-2358 GCA_043725065.1 Burkholderiales bacterium | reverse complement strand
GCCGACGCGATCGACGCCGGGCCGCGCGAAACCTTGCGCGACCGGCTGCCCGAAGTCTGGGTGCTCGAGCTCTCGAGCTTTCAGCTTGCCGACAGCAAGCGCTTCGAAGCCGACGCGGCGGCCATCCTCAACGTGACCGAAGACCACCTCGACTGGCACGGCTCGATGGCGGCGTACGCCGAAGCCAAGTCGCGGGTGTTTGGCAAGCGCGCGGTCGTGGTCGTCAATCGCGACGACGCGGCGGCGATGCGGCTTGTGCCGCCGCCCGAGACGTTGGCGCCGACAAAAAAGGGCCGCGCGTCGCGCATCGTGCCGCGCCATGTCGTCGCCTTCGGCGCCCACGCCCCCGAGCGCCCGGGCGACTGGGGCCTGGTCGTCGACAACGACATGGCGTGGCTGGTGCGTGCGCGCGACGACGACGCCTCGCCGCGCGACCTGACCCTGCAGCAACTGATGCCGGCCGACGCCTTGCGCATCCGAGGCCGGCACAACGCGTTGAACGCACTTGCCGCGCTGGCGCTGGCCACGGCCATCGGCTGCCCGCTCGCGCCGATGCTGCACGCCTTGCGCGAGTACCGCGGCGAGCCGCATCGCGTCGAGTTCGTCGCCGGCGTCGACGGCATCGACGCTTTCGACGACAGCAAGGGAACGAACGTCGGCGCAACCGTGGCTGCGCTCGACGGACTCGGCGCCGACCGCGCGCCGGGCAAGCTCGTCGTCATCCTCGGCGGCGACGGCAAGGGTCAGGACTTCGCGCCGCTGGCAGCGCCACTGGTCCGCCATGCGCGCGCCGCGTTGACAGTCGGCCGCGACGCGACGCGGATCGAGAAAGTCCTCACCGAATCTGGTGTCGCCTTCGAGCGCTGCGCCACGCTCGAGGCCGCGGTCGACGCTGCCTTCGCAAAGGCCGAACGCGGCGATGCCGTGCTGCTCAGCCCGGCCTGCGCCAGCCTCGACATGTTTCGCAACTACGCGCATCGCGCGGAGGTTTTCGTGGCCGCGGTTCGCGCTGTCGCATCGCGTCAGGGGGCCGTCGCGTGAACGCCGCGATCACCGGCGTGTTCGATGGCTGGCGTGCCCTGTTCCGCGGAACGGCGACCCGGCGACGGGCCGCCGACGTGCCCGCCGCCGCCGCCCCGCGCGGTCGCCGCGCGGCCGTGGCCGAAACCATCCCGGTGCGCGAATGGATAAGCGTCGATCGCGGCCAGCCGGCGCGCCTGCTCGGCTTCGACCGCACCCTCGTCTGCGTGATCATCGGCCTGCTCGCGCTCGGTCTGGTGATGGTCTACAGCGCCTCGGTGGCGATGCCCGACAACCCCAAGTTCGCCCGCTACACGCCGACCTATTTCCTGACCCGGCACCTGCTGTTCACGGGCATCTCGGTGCTGGTGGCGCTGGTCGTCGTGCAGATCCCGGTGACGATCTGGGAAAAGCTCTCGCCCTGGATCTTCGTCGCGGCGCTGCTGTTGCTCGTACTCGTGCTCTTGCCTTTCATCGGCAAGGGCGTGAACGGCGCGCGCCGCTGGATCCCGCTCGGCATCATGAGCTTCCAGCCTTCGGAGTTGTGCAAGCTGGCGATCGCGATGTATGCAGCGGGCTACATGGTGCGCAGGATGGACGTCAAGGAGAACTTCTTTCGCGCCGTGCTGCCGATGGCGATCTCGCTGGCCGTCGTCGGCCTGCTGTTGCTCGCCGAGCCCGATATGGGCGCCTTCCTGGTCATCGCCACGATCGCGATGGGGATCCTGTTCCTCGGCGGCGTCAACGGCCGGATGTTCCTGATCATCAGCGCGGTGCTGACCGGCGCCTTCGTCCTGATGGTCACGCTCAGCGACTGGCGGCGCGAGCGGATCTTCGCCTACCTGAACCCGTGGGACGAGAAGTACACACTCGGCAAGGCCTACCAGCTCTCACATTCGCTGATCGCCTTCGGCCGCGGCGAGATCTTCGGCCAGGGCCTGGGCTCGAGCGTCGAAAAGCTCCACTACCTGCCCGAGGCGCACACCGACTTCCTGCTCGCCGTGATCGGCGAGGAGCTCGGCTTCGTCGGTGTCGCCTGCGTGATCTTCGCGTTCTTCTGGATCGCGCGGCGCCTGTTCCACATCGGCCGCCAGGCGATCGCGCTCGACCGCGTGTTCGCCGGGCTGTTCGCGCAGGGCATCGGCATCTGGATGGGCGGCCAGGCTTTCATCAACATGGGCGTCAACCTCGGCGTGCTGCCGACCAAGGGCCTGACCTTGCCGCTGATGAGCTACGGCGGCTCGGCGATCGTGATGAACATGATCGCGCTGGCGATCGTGCTGCGCATCGATATCGAGAATCGGCAGCTCATGCGCGGGGGTCGCGCATGAAGCACCT
>JAYSMB010000411.1:0-8243 GCA_043725065.1 Burkholderiales bacterium | reverse complement strand
CGCCGACGAAGGCGCGGATGCCCTGCAAGCCGGCACGCTGGTGGTGCAGGGTGACGGCGTGGCGGAGGTCACTGCAACCGGCGTCCGCACGGCGTTAGGACGCATCGGTGGGTCGCTCGCCGCGCTCGCGCCACGCAGCAGTCGCCTGCACGACAAACTGAAGCACCTGGTGCGCGCCGTCGCGCTTGTCGCCCTGCTGATCTGCGTGTTGGCGGCCGCGTTCTTCGCCTGGCGCGCAGGTTCGTGGACCGCGGGCCTGCTGGTCGGCCTGACGCTGGCCATGGCGATCGTGCCAGAGGAGTTCGCCGTCGTCTGGACGGTGATGCTGGCATTGGGTGCATGGCGGTTGGCGCAGGCACAGGTGCTGACGCGGCAGCCGCGGGCGATCGAGGCGCTCGGCACGGCGACGGTGCTTTGTGTCGACAAGACCGGCACGCTGACGGGCAATCGAATGGAAGTGACTGCCTTGCACGATGGCCACGACGGCATCGAGCGCGAGCGCGGGGATGCGGTGCCCGCCGGCTTCGAAGCGCTGCTGCGCACGGCTTCGCTGGCGAGCGTGAAGGAAGGCATGGAGCCGATGGACCAGGCGATCTTTCGCCTGCTGCCGGTGCCGAATCTTGCGGCCGCTGCCGCGCATCTCGAGCGTCGCGACGGCGTGCTCCCGGGGCGGCCGTTCGTGCGCCAGTGCTGGCGCATCGATGACGAGGAACTCGCCGTCGTCGCGATGAAGGGCGCGCCGGAAGCGGTCCTGGCGCGCTGCGCCGACGCGCCGCAGCGCCTGCAAAGCCTCGCGGCTCAGGTCCAGACGTGGGCGACGCGGGGCCTGCGTGTGATCGCCGTCGCACGGGCGCACTGCCCGGACGGCGCCGCGCCGCCCGAATCGGGCTACGAGGCGGTGGGCCTGCTCGGCTTCCAGGATCCGTTGCGCGAGGACGTTCCGGCCGCGCTGCAGGAGTGCCGCCGCGCCGGCGTGCGCGTCGTGATGATCACCGGCGACGCTCCCGCCACCGCCATGGCGATCGCCCGTCAGGCCGGTCTCGTCCAAGGCAGCGGCGACGGCACCGAGCTGACCGGCCCTCAGCTCGATGCGATGGACGAGGCGCAGTTCGGACTGGCGATCGCTCGCGTCGCCGTCTTCGCGCGCGTGACGCCGGCGCAGAAGCTGCGGATCGTGCAAGCGTTGCAGCGCCGCGGCGAGGTGGTCGCGATGACGGGCGATGGCGTCAACGACGGACCGGCTCTGCGCGCCGCGGATGTCGGCGTCGCGATGGGTGAGCGCGGCACCGACGTAGCGCGCGAGGCGGCGAGCATCGTGCTGCTCGACGACCGTTTCGGGTCGCTGGTCGATGCGGTGCGTGCCGGTCGCCGCATCTTCGCCAACCTGCGGAAGGCGATGGGGTACCTGTTCGCGGTGCATGTGCCCATCGTCGGGTTGTCGCTGTTGCCGCTTTTCGGCGGCCCCGTCCTCCTGCTGCCCATCCACGTGGTCCTCCTCGAGTTGATCATCGACCCCGCCTGTTCGCTGGTATTCGAGGCGGAGCCGCTGCCCGCGGACGGCATGCGAATCCCGCCGCGGCCGGCCGATGCGCCCCTGTTCAGCGGCGCAGCCGTGGCGCGTGCGCTGGCGGTCGGCGGCGTCGCGCTGCTCGCGCTGGTGTTGGTGCAAGGGGCGGGCCACTTCGCCGCACTCTCGGGCAAGTCGCTGCGCCTTGCCGGGCTCGCGACCATCGTCGTCGGCAACCTCGTGATGTTGCGGTGGTTCCGGGGCGGCTTCCGTCGCTCGCGCCGTACCAACCCGGTGTTCCAGGGCTTGCTGCTCGGTGTCTGCGCGCTCAGCCTGACGGTGCTGCTGGTGGCGCCGTTGAATTCCGCGTTCGGTTTTCCGGCGCTCGATCCATGTTGGGTCTTCGCACTGCTCTTGGTGCCGACCGCTTGGTCGCTGTGGCGCGTGATCCAGGGGTGGAAGGCCGGACGCCAGCCCCAAGGGGCGCCGGCGTTGGGCAATGACGCCGCAGTCGCTACCCGCACTGAACAAAGCCGGTGACGATAGTGCGGCGGCGTTCTGGTGAATCGTCTGGAGCGTGAAGTAGTCGATGCCGATCAGCCCAGCCGTGTCGCTTCATCTTCGACAGCCGTGACCGTGCCACAAAGGAGCGGCTGGATCCATCCGCCGATTTCGCCGCGACCGGTGCGCGCGTCGCAGTGGGTGGGCGACGCGCGCAGCGTCGCCGCGGGACGGGTCGACAGCGATGCGCGAGAAGGTTTTCCGGCGATCGCGTCAACAAGGTGCTTGGCTGGCGTATAAGATGTAGGCAGGTTATATCTTATGAATTCGCGGCCCAGAAATAGCCGAGCCAGGCTTCGCAGACTCGAAAGCGCAGCCGCCGACGAGATCAACGAATGCCGTTGCCCGAGCTCCGCACCGAGACCGAAGTCGCCGAACTGGTCGCCACTTTCTACGCCAAGGTGCGCGCCGACGTAGTCCTCGGACCGGTCTTCGAACGCCATGGGGCCGACTGGAACCGGCACATGCCGAAGAGGGTCGCGTTCTGGTCGACGGCACTGTGCGGACCGAAGAGCTACCGCGGCAACCCGATGCTGCCGCGGCGCGAGCCCGACCGGATGCCGGCTTCGCCGCCGCGCCGGGAAGCGAAGCCGCGATCGGTCCCCGTGCCCCAATGACCATGCGCAGCCTCGTCGATGTAGAAGGGGCGGCGCGGCCCGAGCGCGCGGCGCCGAGCCTGCGGGCATTTCTCGAGCTCGCGTTTCGGCCGCTGTATCTGGCCGGCGTGGCCTGGGCGCTGATCGCGATCGGCATCTGGATCTATGCGCCGCAAATACTCACCGGCTCGCTGCGGGGCATCGCCTGGCACGCCCATGAAATGCTCTGGGGCTTCATCGCAACGATCGCGGTCGCCTTCCTGATGACGGCGGGCGCGAACTGGACCGGCATCAATCCGCTGAAGGGCAGTGCGCTCGGCATCGCCTGCGGCCTCTGGCTGGTCGCGCGCGTCGGCTTCCTCGCCGGTGGAGACAAAGTGTTCTGGTGCGCGGCCGCGGCCGAGCTCGGGTTCTTCGTCTTCGCAGCGGTAGCGATGATGCGGGCGGTGTATCGCGCCAGGAACGCCCGCAATTACGCGGTGCCATGGCTCATCGTCGGCCTGGCCGCTGCCGACGGGTTGTACCTGCTCGCCGCGCGCAGCGGCGACTACGCGTTGCTGATGCGACGCCTCAACGCCGGGCTGTTGGTGATGGCGCTGATCGCGCTGCTGATCACCCGCCGCGTGATTCCGTTCTTCGCGATGCGCGCGGTCGCCGGCCTGAAGCTGCCGATGCAAACGCGAACGGGACAGATCCAGCTCGGCGTCTGCGTCGTCGCTGTGATCTGCCTGCTTGCGGGCCTGCGGCTGCCGACCGCCATCGCCCTCGGCATCGCCGGCCTGCTGTCGCTAACGCAGCTGGTGCGGTGGAGACCGTACGCGGTCCGCGACAATCCGCTGCTGTGGATCCTCTACGTCGGCTATGCCGGCGTGGGCGTCGGCCTGGTTTTGGCCGCATGCGCAGCCGCCGGTGCCAACCTTCCGCCGGCGTTACCGGTGCACATGATCGCGATGGCGGGTTTCTCGGTACTGATCATCGGCATGGTCACGCGCACCGCGCTCGGCCACCTCGGCCGGCCGCTCGCGACCGATCGCAGCATGCTCGCGAGCTACGTGCTGATGCTCGCGGCCGTGGCGTTGCGCCTGGCCGCGATCGCGCCTTCGGCCTTTACCCAGCCCGCGTTGCAACTGTCGGCGGCGGCGTGGATCGCCGCGCTTGCGCTCTACCTCCGGCGCTTCGCGCCGCTGCTGATCCGGCCGCGCTCATGACGACGCGAAACGCCGATTGCACGAGCCGGAGTCCGCCATGCGCCTGACGACGATGACCGACTATTCGATGCGCCTGCTGATGTACGTCGCCCAACACCCCGAGCGCCTGTGCACGATCGCGGAGGTGGCGCGCGCCTACGACATTTCCGAAGCGCACTTGATGAAGATCACGCATCAGCTCGGCCTCCGCGGCTGGCTCGAGACGGTGCGCGGCAAGGGCGGTGGCATGCGCCTCGCGGCCGCGCCCGCCGACATCAACCTCGGTGCCGTGGTGCGCAGCATCGAACCCGACTTCTTCCTCGTCGACTGCCTCGGCAGCGACACCGTGTGCCCGCTGGCCGGGAGTTGCCAGTTGACAAGCATCGTCAGTGACGCCCTGCGGAGCTTTATGCGGCACCTCGACCGCCACAGCCTCGCCGATCTGCTGCCAGCCGCCGCGAAAGCCGTGGCCAAGCCGAAGTCGGTGACTCGGCCGGTGACCTTCGGCAAGCGGCTCACCGTGGCCGCGAGCTGAGCCACCGGTGGGCGTCGAAACCACCAGGCAAAGACTCGACAAGACGCGACGTCAATGACCTCGAATCCGACAACCCCAGCCGTTGCGAAGAGCGACCTGAAGGCCGTGCTGCTCGAAGGCATTCACCCTTCAGCGATCGAAGCGCTCCGGCGTGACGGCTACACGCGGGTCGTCACCCATGCCAAGTCGCTGTCCAGCGGTGACCTGGCCGACGCCATCGCCGACGCCCATTTTCTCGGCATTCGCTCACGCACCCAGGTCACCGCCGAGGTGCTGCAGCACGCCAGGCAGCTGGCTGCGATCGGGTGCTTTTGCATCGGCACCAACCAGGTCGACCTGAAGGCCGCGATGCGGCTCGGCATCCCGGTCTTCAACGCGCCGTTCTCCAACACCCGCAGCGTCGCCGAGCTGGTGCTGGCGCAGATCATCATGCTGATGCGCGGGATACCGGAGAAGAACGCGATCTTGCACCACGGCGGCTGGGTCAAGAGCGCCGCGCATTCGTACGAAGTACGTGGCAAGACGCTCGGCATCGTCGGCTACGGCCACATCGGAACACAGATCGGCGTGCTCGCCGAACAGCTCGGCATGAGCGTGGTCTTTCGCGACATCGAGGCCAGGCTGCCGCTCGGCAACGCCCGTGAAATGGCCAGCCTCGACGAGGTGCTGAAAGCCGCCGATGTCGTCAGCCTGCATGTCCCCGAGACGCCGGAAACGGTGAAGATGATCGGCGCCGCGCAACTGGCGGCGATGAAGCCGGGCAGTCACCTGATCAATGCGTCGCGCGGCAGCGTCGTCGACATCGACGCGCTCGCCGCGGCGCTCGAGAAGCGGCACCTGCACGGCGCGGCGATCGATGTCTTTCCGCTCGAGCCGCAGGGCAACGACACCGCGTTCGTCTCCCCGCTGACGCGCTTCGACAACGTCATGCTGACGCCGCACATCGGCGGCTCGACCTCGGAAGCGCAGGTCAATATCGGCAAGGAAGTCGCCGCCAAGCTGATCCGCTACAGCAATAACGGCTCGACCACGTCGGCGGTCAATTTTCCCGAAGTGGCTCTGCCCGAGCACACCGGTCGGAGCCGGCTGCTGCACATCCACAAGAACGTCCCTGGCGTGCTCGCCCACGTCAACGAGCGGCTGTCGGCCGCGGGCATCAACATCGCGGCACAGTACCTGAGCACCAACGAGGAGATCGGCTATGTCGTGATCGATGTCGACAGCGCAGGCAGCCACTCCGCGCTCGCTGAGTTGTGTGCGGTGCCGGCGACGATCCGATGCCGCGTCCTGTATTGAAGAAGCGGTCGCCGCCGCGCAAAGGAATTCAACCATGACCATCACCCTGACCGAAGCCGCTGCCGAACAGATCCTCAGCCAGATCGCCAAGCGCGGCAAAGGCCTGGGCCTGCGCGTCGGCGTCAAGAACGTCGGCTGCTCCGGCTTCGCGTACACCTACGAGCTCGTCGATGACCTGCCTGCCGGCGACCATTTGTTCGAAGGCCATGGCGCCAAACTGGCGGTCGACCCGAAGAGCCTCGCCTTCATCGACGGCTCCCGCTTCGACTTCGTCAGCGAAGGGATGAACAAGGCCTTCAAAGTCGACAACCCGAATGTCGACAGCACCTGCGGCTGCGGCGAGAGCTTCAACCTGAAGGCTGGGGCCGTCCAAGGAACGTAAGGAACGCGGGCATGAGTGCCCTGCCGCAAAGCCTCGTCAACCAGCCCTACAAACATGGCTTCGTCACCGACATCGAGTCGGATGTCGCCGCCAAAGGCCTGAACGAAGACACGATCCGGCTGATCTCGACGAAGAAGCGCGAGCCCGAGTGGCTGCTCGAGTTTCGTCTGAAGGCCTTTCGCCACCGGCTGACGATGACACCGCCCGAGTGGGCCAACGTCAAGTATCCGAAGATCGATTTCCAGGCGATCAGCTACTACTCGGCCCCGAAGGCCGAACAGAAGCTCGCCAGCGTGGACGAGGTCGATCCCGAGTTGCTATCGGCCGCTGCGGTGGTCGCGGCGCAGGCGTCGTTCGCCCATCTGAGCGAGCACGACCAGGACCGCCTCGATGCGATCACGTTGCTGCTCGACGAGCAGATCAGGCCCTATTTGCAGGGCGATGGCGGCGATCTGCACGTCCTCGGGCTGGAGGGTGACCGCCTCGTCGTCCACTACCAGGGTGCGTGCGGCACCTGCCCGAGCTCGATCTCGGGGACGCTCCGGGGCATCGAGAATCTGCTCCGGACGATCGAGCCCGGGATCGAAGTCGTCGCCGCTTAGCGGCAGCCCACGCGTGCTGCTGGTCCGCAGTCAGCGGCGAGGGTGGGGCTCGAGATCGTTGATTTCAATGACAGGCAGCGCGCGCGAACGCATCGCGCTTCAGCCTTGTACGTTGTGGAGCTGTATCAAGAACCGAAGAAACCGGCGGGACTTTTTGTGATCGCCACCGAGACGACGTAGCCAAAGACCGCGAGCGCGGAAATCCATGCTGCCGTGCGAAGCGGCGACGGAATCCCCGGTCGCAACGCAACCAGCCCCAAGGCAATATAGAGGACGAGCCCGCCGATCTTCGCCATCAGCCATGGGGAAACGGCCGGGTTGAGCCTGAGCCTCCATGCGAGCGTGAACGCGGACAGCAGCAGCGCCGAGTCGACGACATGCGGCCACGTCTTGGCGGCGCGGCTGCGCACCCATGCCGCGCCCGCGAGCGAGCCGATGCCCCGCGCAAAGAAGCCGGTGAAGGACAGCGCGACGGCGGTCTGGTGAATCGCCTTGATGGTGAAATAGTCGAAGGGGATCAAACGGTTTGCCATCCAGACGAGGCCGGGCCAAGAGTGAGTCGGCGTTGCGCAACGTGTAGTTCAGCGGATGGGTCCGGGGTCAGCGTCGACGATCAGCGCATATTTCGCTAGATGATTCGCGAGAAGCGCTCGCGCATGCGATCGGTCCGCAGGTGGCGATCGAACAGCATCGCCACCGCGCGAACAAAGTACCAGCCGACCGGCGTGGCCTGGATTGCGCCCGGCTCGAGCTCGACCAGACCTTGCCCCTCCAGCGCTGCGAGCTGCTCGAACTCGGCGGCGAAGTACTCGCGCATGTCGATCTGGTGCGCCAGTTCGATCGACTCGAACTCGACCCGGCCCTGGCACATCATCGCCATGATGACGGTGCGCCGCACGAGGTCGTCCCGGCTGAGCTCGAGCCCGCGCACGATCGGTAACCGGCCTTGACGTAGTGTGTCGTAGTACTCGGGCAAGGTCTTCGCGTTCTGGCTATAGGTCGCGCCCATGCGGCCGATCGCCGACACGCCTAGGCCGATCAGGTCGCAGTCGGGTTGCGTGCTGTATCCCTGGAAATTGCGATGCAGCCGGCCCCCCCGCTTGGCGACGGCGAGTGCATCCTCGGGCAGCGCGAAATGGTCCATGCCGATGTGGACATAGCCCTGTGCGAGGAAGCCCCGCATCGCTGCGCCGAGCATCCCGACGCGCGCGTCCGCAGCGGGCAGCGCAGCTTCGTCGATGCGCCGCTGCGGCTTGAATCGCTGCGGCAGGTGCGCATAGGCGTAAAGCGCGATGCGGTCCGGGCGCAGGCGGTTGATCTGCTCGACGGTGCGCCGAAACGACGAGGGCGTCTGCTTCGGCAAGCCGTAGATCAGATCGACATTGATCGACTCGAAGCCGATCGTGCGCGAACGCTCGACCAACTCGCGAACACTGTCGAAGGGTTGAACGCGATTCACCGCTTTCTGCACTTGCGGGTCGAAGTCCTGAACGCCGAAGCTCAGGCGGTTGAAGCCGAGCTCGGCGAGAAACGCCAGCCGTTCGCCGCTGACGGTGCGCGGGTCGACCTCGATCGAC
>JAYSMB010000410.1:0-2941 GCA_043725065.1 Burkholderiales bacterium | reverse complement strand
TAGTCGCCGTCTTCCTGCTTGATGCCCTTGACGATGTCGTCGCCGTCGATCTCCTTGCCGGTTCGCTTGTTGATCCGCTTGTAGCCGACCGGGTCCATGCTCCGCTTGTCGAGCCAGTCGAAGTCGATGTCGGTTTCCTGCGACGCCGGATCGAGAGCGACCGGTACGGAACCGCCCATCGCTTAACCTTGGCTCCCAGCGCATGAAACCAGAGACCGTCCGCACCGCCGCCGTGCTCGCCCTGTTCGCGGCGTGCCTCTACCTCTTGCACGGCCTGCTGGTGCCTGTCGTCTGGGCCGGCCTGATCGCGATCGCAACCTGGCCGCTGCACGATCGGCTGCGCCTGCGCTTCGGCCGCCGGGCCGAGCCGGGCAGCGCGATCCTGCTGACCAGCGCGGTCATCGTCTTCCTGCTCCTGCCGCTCGGCTACCTGTTCTATCGCGGCTTGCGCGAGATTCCGGCGCTGATCCATCTGTGGACCTCGAGCCGCGAAGCCGGCCTGCCGGTGCCCGATTGGCTGGCCTCCGTGCCGGGAATCGGCGCCTGGGCGGCCAAGCAGTGGCAGGAGACGCTGGCCGAACCCGGCGCCCTGAGCGGCTACGCCCACTCCCTCGTCGGCGGCCTCGATTTCGCGGCCGGCCGGAACCTGGTCGCCGTGATCGGCCATCACGCGATGTCGCTGTTCTTCTGCGTCGTCGTCCTGTTCTTTCTCTACCTCGGCGGCGACGCGCTCGCCGCGCAGGTCGAAGCCGTGCTCGTGCGCCATCTCGGCCCGGCCGGCCTGCGCACGCGGACCCTCGCGGTGCGGGCGGTGCGTGGCGCGGTCAACGGCATCGTCCTGGTCGGCCTTGGCGTGGCGCTGCTCATGAGCATTGCCTATGCAGTGGCCGGCGCACCGCACGCGACCGCGCTCGGGCTGGCCACCGGGGTGCTCGGCATGGTGCCGTTCGGCGCGATGATCGTGCTCGCCGGCGTTTTGCTGTTCCTGGTCGCGTCCGGCGCGATGTCGACCGCGATCTGGCTCGGCATCTTCGGCGCCGCGGCGATCTTCGTGGCCGACCATTTCGTGCGACCCGTCTTCATGGCGGGCGCCGCCAAGCTGCCGCTGGTGCTGGCCTTGCTCGGCATCGTCGGCGGGCTCGAGACCTTCGGCGTGCTCGGCCTGTTTCTCGGGCCGACGCTGCTCGCCGTGATGGTCGCGGTGTGGCGGGATCTCGCCGCCGAGGATGCGAAGTGATCAGTGCTGAGGCCGCGTCCCTCGCTGCCGGCTTCGACCTGAAGCGACTGCCCGATTCCTTCTACGACGATCCGTTTTCGACCTACCAGGCGCTGCGCGAACACGCGCCGATCAAGCGCATGGCCGACGGCGGCGTCTTCCTGAGCCGACACGCCGACATCGTCGCTGTCTACAAGGACGTGGCGAGCTTCAGCTCCGACAAGCGCGAGGAGTTCTTTCCGAAGTACGGCGCCAGCCCGCTGTTCGAGCATCACACGACCAGCCTCGTCTTCAACGACCCGCCAGCGCACACGCGGGTGCGCCGCCTGATCGCGGGCGCCCTGACGCCCAGGCACATCGCAGCGATGGAAGCGCGGCTGGTCGAGCTCGTCGACGGCCTGCTCGACGCGCTGGCAGCGCGGCCCCAGGGCGAAGCGATCGACCTCATCGAATCCTTCTGCGGCGCGATTCCGGTCGAGGTGATCGGCAACCTGCTCGGCGTTCCGCGCGAAGAGCGTGCGCCCTTGCGCGCCTGGTCGCTGGCAATTCTGGGCGCGCTCGAGCCGACGCTCACGGCCGAGCAGCACGCGCTCGGCAATGGCGCGGTGAGCGACATGCTTGCCTGCCTCGAAGGCCTGGTCGCACGCCGCCGCGACGCACCCGGCGATCCTGAAACCGATGTGCTCACGCGCCTGATCCAGGGCGAGGCCGGCGGCGAGAAGCTGGAACCGCGCGAGCTGCTGCACAACTGCATCTTTCTTCTCAACGCCGGCCACGAGACGACGACCAACCTGATCGGCAACGGACTGCGCCTGCTCGCCGAATGGCCCGATGAACGGGCGCGTTTGCTCGCCGAGCCCGAGCTGATCCGCACGGCGGTCGAGGAATTCCTGCGCATCGAAAGCTCGAACCAGCTCGGCAACCGGATCACGACCCGCGAGTCGGAGATCGCCGGCGTGAAGCTCGCGCCACGCACGCGGGTGACGCTGTGCATAGGTGCCGCGAACCGCGACCCCGCGGCCTTCGCCGACCCCGACCGGCTCGACATCGCGCGCCATCCGAACCGGCACGTCGCGTTCGGGTCAGGCATCCATCAATGCGTCGGCATGGGCCTTGGCCGGCTCGAAGCGAAGGTCGCGATCGGGAGATTCGTCGCGCGCTTTCCAGACTATGCGTTGGCTGGCACACCGGTGCGCGCGCATCGGGCACGCTTTCGTGGCCACGTTCGCCTTCCGGCTGTGTTGCAGCCACCTTCTTCGACAACGACATGACAGGAGATTCCACGATGCAAAGCCTCTTCCGCCGCACGGCGCTCTTTTCGCTGCTGGCCCTGGCCGCCGGCCTGCCGCTCGCCGCCATCGCCCAGATCAAGATCGGCGTCACCCTCTCGACCACCGGGCCGGCCGTCTCGCTCGGCATTCCCGAGAAGAACACGATCGCGTTGCTGCCGAAGACGATCGCCGGCCAGAGCATCGAATACATCGTGTTCGACGACGCGAGCGACTCGAGCGCGGCGGTCGTCAATACGCGCAAGCTGATCAGCGAGAACAAGGTCGACGTCATCATCGGCTCGACCACGACGCCGAACACGCTGGCGATGATCGACGTCGTGGCCGAGAGCGAGACGCCGGTCATTTCGCTGGCCTCGTCGGCACGCATCATCGAGCCGATGAGCGCCAAGAAGGCGTGGATGTTCAAGACGCCGCAGACCGACACGATGATGGT
>JAYSMB010000409.1:0-18845 GCA_043725065.1 Burkholderiales bacterium | reverse complement strand
GGCGCTGACGACCGACGAAAGAGGTCCCAAGGTGCTGATCGCACAGTCCGAATGCATGCTCAACAAGCAGCGCCGCGAAAAGCCGCTGGTGCGCAAGGCGGTCGCCGCCGGCAAGCGCGTGGTGCGCGAACGCTTCGGCATCGATGCCGACACCTGCACCGGCGACCATTCCTGCATCCGCTTGAACGGCTGCCCCTCGCTGTCGATCAAGCCGAACCCTGATCCGCTGCGCACCGACCCGGTGGCGACCGTGCTCGACAGCTGCGTTGGCTGCGGCGTCTGCGGCGAAGTCGCGCACGCCGCGGTGCTGTGCCCGTCGTTCTACAAGGCGCGCATCGTCAGCAACCCGAGCCGCTGGGACGTCTGGTGCGCGCGCCTGCGCAGCGCGCTGATCGGCTGGCTGCAACGCCGCGAAGCGCGGGCGCGGGAACGCCTGGCGTTCTGACCGGACATCTCTCTGCCGTCATCGGGCCCCGCCATGCTCTTTCGCCAGTTGTTCGAGCCCCTGTCGAGTACCTGCACCTACCTGCTCGGCTGCGAAGAAACGGGCGAGGCCGTGCTCATCGACCCGGTCGTCAACTCGATCGAGCGCGACCTCGAAGCGGTGACCGGCCTGGGCCTGAAACTCGCCTGGACGCTCGAGACGCACATTCATGCCGACCACATCACCGCCGCCCGCCACCTCAAGGAGCGCGTCGGCAGCAGGATCGCCGCGCCGGCCATGGAGCAGCTGGCCTGCGCGGATGCCGGCGTGCTCGACGGCGTGCCGTTCGCCATCGGGCGGTTTGCTCTCAGGCCGATGCACACGCCGGGCCACACGGATAGCCACTTCGCCTATGTACTCGACGACCGTGTGTTCACCGGCGATGCGCTGCTGATCGACGGCTGTGGCCGCACCGACTTTCAGAACGGTGATGCCGCTGCCCTGTACGAGAGCGTGACGGGCAAGCTGTTCGCGCTGCCTGACGAGTGCCTCGTCTATCCGGCTCACGACTACGAGAACCGGCGCGTGTCGTCGATCGGTCAGGAGAAGCGCCGCAACCCGCGCCTGGGCGCCGGCAGGACGCGTGAGGAATTCGAGCGGATCATGGTCGGCTTGAAACTGCCGTACCCGACATTCATCGACTGGGCGGTTCCGGGCAACCGGCAATGCGGTGTCTGCCCGGACGATCTGCCGCAGAAGATGCGGGCCTATTGCGACCGCATGACCGAAAGCCCGCAAGGCTGACCGGCGAGAAGGACGCAGGCGTCGTGCAACCCCTGAAGATCGCGATCATGGCCATGGGCGGCGAGGGCGGCGGCGTGCTTGCCGACTGGATCGTCGACCTCGGCGAAGCGAACGGCTGGCTCGCGCAGACCACCTCGGTGCCCGGCGTCGCGCAGCGCACCGGCGCGACTATCTACTACGTCGAGCTTTACCCCGCGCGCCAGGCCGAGCTCGATGCGGCCTCGCCGGTTCTGGCGCTGATGCCCTTGCCCGGCGATGTCGACGTCGTGCTCGCTTCCGAGTTGATGGAATGCGGCCGTGCCGTGCAGCGCGGTCTGGTGACGCCGGACCGCACGACGCTGATCGCTTCCACGCACCGCGTCTATTCGATCACCGAGAAGAGCGCACTTGGGGACGGGCGCGTCGACAGCGCATCGCTGCTCGGGCATGCCGAGCAGGCGGCGAAGCGCTTCGTTCGCTTCGACATGGCGGCGGCGGCGGAGCAGAGCGGCAGCGTCATCAGTGCGGTGCTGTTCGGCGCGCTCGCCGGCACCGGCGTGTTGCCGTTCAGCCGGGCCCAGTTCGAAGCGACGGTCACGCGCGGAGGGGTCGGTGTCGCGAGCAGCCTGAAAGCGTTCGCGACCGCCTACGCTCACGCGGCGGGGGCCGATGCCGAAATCCCGGGTGCAAGCGCCGACCACGTGCATGGGGAAACCGTCGCCGCGCCGGCGGCGGCGGCGCTCGATTCGCGCGTGCGCGCCTTGCTCGAACGGGTCGAGCAAGGCTTTGCCGCATCGGCCCGGGCGATGCTGCGCGAAGGCGTTCGCCGTCTCATCGACTACCAGGACCCGGCCTATGCCGCGCTTTACCTCGACCGCATGACGGTCATCGCGAAGCTCGCCGGCGCCACCGATCGCCTGCTCGACGAAACCGCACGCCATCTCGCGCTCTGGATGTCGTACGAAGACACGATCCGCGTCGCCGCGCTGAAGACACGCGGCTCGCGCTTCGATCGCGTGCGCAGCGAGGTGCGGGTCGGCGGCGACCAGGTGCTCGCGATCGACGAATACCTGCATCCGCGGGTGCAGGAAATCGCCGAGACGCTGCCCGCCACGATCGGCCGCTGGATCGAAAAGCCGGGCTGGCCGCGCCGCCTGGTCGAGCGCTTCACGCAAAAGGGTCGCATCGTCACGACCAGCTCGCTCGCCGGCTTTCTGGTTCTCTACGCCGTGGCAGGCATGAAGCGCTGGCGCCGCTCGACCACGCGCTACGCCGCCGAGAACGCGGCCATCGAATCATGGCTCGTCCGGATCGCGGCGGCCGCGGCGCTGAATCCCGATCTCGCCGTCGAAGTGGCGCAGTGCCAGCGTCTCGTGAAGGGCTACAGCGACACGCACGAGCGCGGCGTACGGAACTTCGAGACCGTCATGGCGGCCGTGCAGAGGGCGGGCGCGGCGCTTGCCCCGGCGACCTTGCGCGAGCTGCGCGAGGCGGCGCTCGCCGACGAGAACGGCACCCAGCTCGGCGCGACGCTGGCGCGCCACGCGCTGGCCTGAACCACAAGAGCGTTTGCGGATGACAGCTTCCTATCGCAACGACCCGGCCGCCATCGCCGCTCTGGTGCAGCACGACCGCGTGCACCGCGACCTCTACATCGACCCCGATCTGTTCGCGCTGGAGCAGGAGCACTTCTTCGCCAACACCTGGAACTACGTCGGCCACGATTCGCAACTACCGATGCCGGGCGACTACATAAGGAACGAGATCGCCGGGCAACCGCTGATCGTCGTGCGCCATACCGACAACTCGATCCGCGTGCTGATGAACCGCTGCGCCCACAAGGGCTCGCGCCTCGTCAGCGCGCCTTGCGGCAACACCGGCAGGCACTTTCGCTGCCCGTACCACGCATGGACCTTTCGCACCGACGGTTCGCTGCTCAACATCCCGCTGAAGAACGGCTACGAAGGGACCGCGCTGCACCAGTGCGAGTCGGCGCAGGGCCTGGCGACGGTGAAGAACGTTCGCCTTCACCGCGGCTTCATCTTCGTGAAGATCAACGACTTCGGTCCCGAATTTGAAGAGTACTTCGGCGACTCGCTCTCGTCCATCGACAACATGGCCGACCGTTCGCCCGAAGGCCGGCTCGAGATCGCCGGTGGCTGCCTGCGCTTCATGCACCAGTGCAACTGGAAGATGTTCGTCGAGAACCTCAACGACACGATGCACCCGATGGTCGTGCACGAGTCGTCGGCCGGCACGGCCAAGCGGATGTGGATCGACAAGCCTTCCGATCAGCCCAAGCCGATGGCGATCGAGCAGTTCACGCCATTCATGTCCGATTACAAGTTTTTCGAAGACATGGGTGTGCGCGTCTTCGACAACGGGCATAGTTTCTCGGGCGTGCACTTCAGCATCCACAGCAAGTATTCGGCGATCCCCGCCTACGACGCGGCCATGAAGGCGGCCTACGGCGAAGAGCGCACGGCGCGGATCCTCGGCCTGGCGCGGCACAACACCGTCTACTATCCGAACCTGACGATCAAAGGCGCGATCCAGGCGATCCGCGTCGTCAAGCCGATCGCAGTCGACAAGACGCTGGTCGAGAGCTGGACCTTTCGCCTGGCCGGCGCTCCGCCCGAGCTGCTGCGACGTACGACGATGTACAGCCGCCTCATCAACTCGCCGTTCTCGGTTGTCGGTCACGACGACCTGCAGGCCTATCGCGGCATCCAGGCAGGACTGCATGCGAGCGGCAATCCGTGGGTCAGCCTGCACCGCAACTTCGACGCCGAAGAGATCGGCCAGAAAGACGTGACGGCGATCGGCACAAGCGAGATCTCGATGCGCAACCAGTACCGCGCCTGGTCGCGCTACATGACGATGACGATGGGAGCGCGTTCATGAGCGACGACTCCAGCGAACGCGCGTTGATCGATCTCGTCGTCCACGAAGCCCGCCTGCTCGACGAGAAGCGCTACGAGGAATGGAACGCGCTCTTCACCGACGACGCGATCTACTGGGTGCCGCTCACACCGGGCCAACCCGACGGCCTGAGCCACACCTCGCACCTGTACGAAGACAAGCTGCTGCGTGAGCTGCGCATCGAGCGACTCAAAAGCCCGCGCGCTTTCTCGCAGCAACCGCCGACGCGCAGCCTGCACCTGCTGCAGACGCCGACGGTCGAGCCTTCGGACGCGGCTGGCCACGGCGAGCATCTGGTTCGCACGGTGTTCCAGTACACCGAGTCGCAAGGCGACGAGATGAACACCTTCGTCGGCGTGAGCTGGCATCGCCTCGTCGTCGAAAGCGGTGCGTTGCGCATCGCGCAAAAGCGCGTCGACCTCATCAACAGCGACGCCGCGCTGCCGGCGGTGCAGCTTTTCATCTGAACCCATGACGACCGTCCACGAGGTGTTCAAACAGGTCGCCGCCCGGCGCGGCGATGCCGCCTTCCTGCATGTCGAAGCCGTGACCGCCGCGGCCTATGGCATCGAGGCCGGCCCGCGCACCTGGCGCGAGGTGGCTCGCGAGGTCGAGCGCCTGCGCAAGGCCTATGCGCTGGCCGGCTATGGCCACGGTCATCGCGTCGGCCTGTTGCTCGAGAACCGTCCCGCGTTCTTCACGCACTGGCTCGCGCTCAACGCCCTGGGCATCAGCATCGTGCCGATCCACGCCGACATGCGTTCGGCCGAGTGGGGCTACTTGATCGCCCACAGCGGGATGTCGCTGGCGGTGGTGCAGCCGGGCAGCGAAGGCGGGCTGCGCGCGGCTGCCGGCGAAGCGGGCGCGCAGCTCGAGACGATCCGGCCCGAGGTCTCGGGCCAGATTCCGCCCGCGCGTTCGACCACTCGCCTTGCCGGACACCCGGTGGGTCGCGGCACGGAGTGCGCGCTGCTCTACACCTCGGGCACGACCGGGCGCCCCAAAGGTTGTCGTCTCGCCAACGGCTATTTCCTGAGGGCGGGAGACTGGTACCTCGGCCTGGGCGATCTCGCCGGCGTCCGCGCCGACGTCGAGCGCTTCATCACGCCGCTGCCGCTGAACCACATGAACGCGCTGGCGTTCTCGTCGATGGCCGCCATGCTCTCGGGCGGCACCATCGTGCAGCTCGACCGCTTCCATCCGGCGACCTGGTGGCGGAGCGTGCGCGAGAGCAAGGCGACGGTCGTGCACTACCTCGGCGTCATGCCGGCGATGCTGCTGGCGGCGCCGGAAAGCGAACCCGACCGCCAGCACCAGGTGCGCTTCGGCTTTGGCGCCGGCGTCGAACCGCGCCATCACGCCGCCTTCGAACAGCGCTTCGGCTTTCCGCTGCTCGAGGCCTGGGCGATGACCGAGACCGGCGCGGCCGCCTGCATCATGGCCAGCCGCGAGCCGCGCCACGTCGGTACGCGCTGCTTCGGCCGCGCCGAGCCCTTCATCGAGACGCGCATCGTCGACGAAAAGGGTTTCGAGGTCGCCGGCGACATTGCGGGCGAGCTGCTGGTGCGCGGCGCCGGCGAGGATCACCGTCGCGACTTCTTTTTAGGCTACCTGAAGGACGAGGTCGCGACCGAAGAAGCGTGGGCCGGCGGCTGGTTCCACACCGGCGATGTCGTTCGGCGCGGCGCGGAAGGCGACTTTTGCTTCGTCGACCGGCGCAAGAACGTGATCCGGCGCAGCGGCGAGAACATCTCGGCGGTCGAGGTCGAGAGCGTGCTCGACCTGCACTTGGCCGTGGCCGCGAGCGCCGTCGCCGCCACGCCCGATCCCAAGCGCGGCGACGAGGTGCTCGCCTGCATCGTGCTGCGCCAGGCGCCCAACCTGCCGCCACTCGAGCAGATCGCGGCAAGCATCGTTCGCCACGTGCTCGAGCGCCTCTCCTACTTCAAGGCGCCCGGGTACGTCGCATTTGTCGATGCGCTGCCGGTCACGGCGTCGCAGAAGGTGCGGCGCGGCGAGTTGCGCGAGCTCGCCAAGCGCCTTCCCGGAGCGCCGAACTGCTTCGACATGCGGATGCTGAAGCGGCGCAAGAAGCAGCTCGACGCGGCGGCCACCGCGCCGGGCGGCCTCGCGCCGACCGGCCCCGGCGGCCTGTCGCCGACCAACTTTGGCGCCCTCGAGCCGGGCGCCGACGACAAGCCCTGACGTGTCGCGCGCGTCGTACGAAGGTGTCGCCGTGGCGGTGCCTGTCACGGTGCCCTACCGGCGCTACTCGACGCACGGCGCGCACTGGTTCATCGGCCAGGCGATGGATGCATTGGTCGAGCGCTCGGGCATCGCGAAGGATCGCATCGACGGCCTGACCATCAGCAGCTTCTCCCTTTCACCCGACACCGCCGTCGGCGTGACCCAGCACCTGGGCTTGAGCCCGCGCTGGCTCGACCACATCCCGACCGGAGGCGCTTCGGGCGTGATGGCGCTGCGCCGCGCGGCGCGCGCGGTGCAGTCTGGCGATGCCGACATCGTCGCCTGCGTCGCGGCCGACGCGAATCATGTCGAGTCGTTCCGGCAGATGCTTGGCGGCTTCAGCCACTTTGCGCGCGACGCGAGCTACCCCTACGGCTCGGGCGGCCCGAACTCGATCTTCGCGTTCATCACCGCGAACTACATGCGCACCTTCGGTGCCACGCGCGAAGACTTCGGCCGCATCGCCGTCGCGCAGCGTGCCAACGCGCTCAAGAATCCGAACGCGATGTTCAAGGTGCCGCTCACGCTCGAGGCGTACATCAGCGCGCGTTCGATCTCCGACCCGATCCATCTATTCGATTGCGTGATGCCCTGCGCCGGCGCCGAGGCGTTTCTGGTGATGAGCGAAGAGCGTGCCCGCGACCTTGGCCTCGCGCATGTTGTCGTGCGCGGCGCGATCGAGCGCCACAACGCGTATGCCGACGACCCGGTGCCGCTGCGCGGCGGCTGGCTGATGGACCGCGACGAGCTCTACGCGCAGGCCGGCGTGCGCCCCGAAGCGATCGACTTCGTGCAGACCTACGACGACTATCCGGTCGTCGTGATGATGCAGTTCGAGGACCTTGGTTTCTGCGAGAAAGGCGGAGGCCCGGCCTTTGTGCGCACGCGCACGCTCACGCACGACGGCGACTTTCCCAACAACACCAGCGGCGGCCAGCTCTCGGCCGGCCAGGCCGGTTGTGCGGGAGGGTTTCTCGGCATGACCGAGACCATCCGCCAACTCACCGATGAAGCCGGCGAGCGCGCGGTGAACGGCGCACAGCTCGGCCTCGTGTCCGGCTTCGGCATGGTCACCTACGACCGGTGTCTCTGTACGGGCGCGGTGATCCTGGGGAAGTCGTCATGACCATGCCCCTGATGAAGCCGCGCAGGAAGAACCCGATCCTGCGTACCCGGCAGATGAACCTGCCGCCCTGGGCACGCGGCCGCACTGCGCTCGGCATGACGGCGGCCGCCGCGGAAGGTCGCTTCGAGCTGCAGGTGTGCCAGCGCTGCGCTGCCGTGCAATACCCGCCGCGCGACGCCTGCCACCGCTGTCTTTCGCCGCAACTGAAGTGGACGCCGCAGTCCGGCGCCGGCGAGCTGCTCAGCGAGACCGTGCTCCACCACAGCAACGACCCGTTCTACCGCGAGCGGCTGCCGTGGCGTCTCGGCCTGGTGCGCCTCGACGCCGGCCCGACGGTGATCGTGCACTTGCACGGTGACGTCGCTCCGCCGCCGCCCTTCGTCGCCGGCCACGTGGCGCAACAACGACAGGTGCGCGTCCATGTCGGCGCGCGCCTAGACCGCGCCGGCGCCGCGGTGCTGATCGGATTTCCCTCGGAGGAGAGCGAACACATGGCCGACGACAAAATGCTGCGCGAGATGACCAGCGACCCCAAGTTCCGCAAGATCCTCGTCACCGACGGCAAGACCGGCGTCGGCCAGGCGCTCGTCAAGGCGCTGGTGAAAGCCGGTGCCGAGATCGTCTGGGTCGGCCACGCCGAGCCCTGGATCAAACTGCCCGGCCTCGACGACATCGCCGCGCTGCCGCAGGTCACGCTGGTGCCGCTCGACCTCAGCAACGGCCGCTCAGTGACCGAGCTCGCGGGCGAGATTGGCGGCAAGGTCGACATCGTCGTCAACAACGCCGAGGTGCACCGCGCCTTCGGCATCGCGTCGCGGCGGGGCACCGACGTGGCCCGGGCCGAGATGGACATCAACTACTTCGGCCTGCTGCGCCTGGCGCAGGAGTTCGGCCCCGCGCTCAAGGGTCGCTCGGCCGATGGCGAGACGCACGCCGCGGCCTGGGTCAACCTGCTTTCGGTCTACGCGCTCTCGAACTTTCCGCCGCACGGCACGTTCTCGGCGTCGAAGGCGGCGGCCCACTCGCTCGCGCAATGCCTGCGCGCCGAGATGCGCCCCAGCGGCATCCGCGTGATCAACGTCTTCCCGGGGCCGATCGACGACGAGTGGAACCAGAACCTGCCGCCGCCCAAGGTCACACCGGCGGCGCTGGCGAGCGCCATCGTCAAGGCGCTGCGCGACGGCATCGAAGACGTCTACCCGGGCGACGTGGCGCAGGAGTGGGTCGAGCGGTGGCGCGAGAACCCGAAGGTGCTGGAGCGGGAGTTGGCGGCGGGAGGGTGAGGCGGAGGGTTACGGGGTGTCACCTACGTTCTCTCGGCTTTGTCTTTGTTCCAATACATTGCGTCGTGGTAGCCGGGAGACGAGATGTCCGAGGCGAACGAGGACGGTCAGACTTTGTCGGCGATGCTCGCCGCCGCGAACCGCGGCGACGCGCCGGCGACCAACGCTCTCTTCGCGGCGCTGTACCGGGAGCTGCATCGCCTCGCCCAACGCCAGTTGCGCGCCAGCGGGGATGGCGTCACTCTCGGCGCGACGACCCTGCTGCACCAGGCCTATCTCGACTTGAGCCAACGCGAGCTGACGTTTCCCGATCGCCCGCGTTTTTTCGCCTATGCCGCGCGGGCGATGCGCGGCTTGATCGTCGACTACGTCCGCGAGCGCCGTGCCCTGAAGCGCGGCGGCGCCTTTCATCTGACTTCGGCGAGCACCGAGGCACAAGAGGTTGCGCAGGTCGAAGATCTCGGGCCGCTGTCCGAAGCTCTCGACGCCCTTGCCGCGGCCGACCCGCAGCTGGCCGAACTGGTCGAACTGAAGTTCTTCTGCGGCTTTGATTTCGTCGAGATCGCGGCGATGCGCGGTGTCAGCGAACGTACGGTGCAACGGCACTGGGACAAGGCCCGACTCTTCCTGCGCCATTTGCTCGGCGACGCCTGAGCGCAGGCGTGCGTGTCGGGTCGTGGCGCCTGAATCCGATTGATAGTCAAGCAACGATCTCGACTCGCCGGATGCGTCTTCTGGATTCCGAACAATGGTCCCGCCTGAGCCCGCTGCTCGACGAGTTGCTGGAGCTTGGCCCCGAGGCGCGGTCCGCTCGCCTGGCTCAGCTATGCGATCTGCACGGCGAACTCGCCGAATCGCTTCGCGCGCTGCTCGCCCACACTGATTCCATCCGGAATGACGGCTTTCTCGAGGGCCGCGCGCTGCCCCCGGAGAACGACGAAGTGGGTGCCGGCCGAATGATCGGCCCGTACACCCTGGAGCGCCTGCTGGGTACGGGCGGCATGGGCAGCGTCTGGCTGGCGCGGCGAAGCGATGGCCGATTCGAGGGCATGGCCGCGGTGAAGCTGCCGCACGCCGCGGTGGCGGCGCGCGGCGGCGCGGAGCGCTTCGCCCGGGAAGTCCAGCTGCTCGGCCGCCTCTCCCATCCGAACATCGCCGCACTGCTCGATGCCGGCGTCGCCGCGCAGGGGCAGCCGTACCTGGTCATCGAAAGGGTCGAGGGCGAGCCGATCGATCGATGGTGCGACGCCCGATCCGCGAGCGTCGAAACCCGCGTCCGCCTGTTCCTCGACGTGCTTGCCGCCGTCGACCACGCTCATCACAAACTGGTCCTGCACCGCGATTTGAAGCCCGCCAATATTCTCGTTACGGCGGAAGGGCGGGTCAAACTGCTCGACTTCGGCATTGCCAAGCTTCTCGCCACCGAAGGCGACGCGGTACAGGCGACGGTCGCCGTTTTCACGCCGGACTATGCGGCGCCCGAGCAGGTGCAGGGCGGCGAGTTGACGACTGCGACCGATGTCTACGCGCTCGGCGTCTTGCTCTACGAGCTGCTGTGCGGTCGCCATCCGACCGCCGGTCCGACGCAGTCACGGCTGGAAAGGATGCGAGGCGTGGTCGAGACCGCCGCGCCGCGCCTGTCCGTCACGGCGGCGCGCGCTCCGCCCACTTTCGCGCAACGGCGCGCGCTGACGCCGGTGAGCGCGGCGCGTCGCCTGCGCGGCGATCTCGACAACATCGTCGCCAAGGCCCTGAAGAAGGTGCCTGCCGAGCGCTACTCGACGGCTGCGGCGATGGCCGACGACCTGCGCCGCCATCTGGAGGGCCATCCGGTCAGCGCCGGGCCCGGCAGCTTCGGCTATCGGGCCTCGAAGTTCGTCTCGCGTCATCGGCTGAGCGTGGGCGCGGCGTCGGCGACGCTGCTCGCGTTGCTGGCCGGCGTGGCCGCCACGTCCTGGCAGGCGATCGAAGCGCGGCGCGAACGCGACGAGGCCCGCTACCAGGCCGAGCGCGCTCTGGCTCGGGGCAACCTTGTCAACCTGATGCTGGGCGCCATGGGTGGCCTGGACCATCCGCTGACACAGCGCCAGATCCTCGAGGGCGCAACCGAGCTGGTCGACAAGAACTACGGTCGCGAGCCGGCAATCGCCGTCGAGCTGCTCCTGCCGATTGCCGGCCAGTACTCCACGCTCGGCGATACCGCGAAGGACGCGGAATTGATGGTCCGCGCGGCAGCATTTGCCGCCGCGAGCGGCGACGCGAACCTCGTCGCCATGGTCGCCTGCAATACCGTGGGCACGCATATTCGCGGCGGCCGCCTTGACGAGGCGCAAGCGGATCTGCGCGTCGCAGCGCAGGCGCTGACCCAGAGTCCCCATCGGCGGCTCGACGTGGAAAACGACTGTCTGACCGCCGAAGCCAACCTCGCCCGCTCGCAAGGTGACCTCGGTCGCGCGCTGGAGCGCATCTCGCTGGCGCTGGAGCACGCCGAGCACGCCGGCAATACAAGAGGCAATGCCTATACGGCCATGCTGTCGCTCAAGGCATTGCTGCAGGCGGAAACCGGCGACCTGCCGGCCGCGTTGGCAACGCAAGAGCGGCTGATCGGACTGCACGAGGCTGCGGGTCGCACGCTCGACCGGCTGGCCACGCAGCGCAATGCGGCGATGGTGATGATGAACATGGGCGAGTACGCCGCAGCGAAAGTCATTCTCGAGGACGTTCTCGAGCACTGGCGCGACCGCGCCGCCGCAGACCCGATCCCGCCCCCCATCCAGTTGACACTAGCCATGTTGCTGCTGCGCTTCAGCGACTTCCAGGGCGCCGAGCGCGCCCTGTCAGACACGCGCCGCGACGCCCAGGCGCAGGGCGAGCCCGCTTTCGTCAGGCTCAGCGATTTCTTTCAGGTCCAGGTGTCGATAGCGCTGGGTCGTCTCGACGAAGCGGACCGGCTTCTTCGCGAGGTGCGGGCATCGCCCCGCCGCATGGGGACGCTGTATCTCGTGAACACACCCGCCACGGTCCAGGCGATGCTGCTGCTGGCGCGGCGCGAGCCCGCCGAGGCTGGGCGAATCGCGGACCAGGAACTGGCGCGACTGGGCCCCGCCGCGCCGGGCGACGCGGTCGCCCGCGCTGCCACATTGCGGGTCGCTTCGCGCATCGCACTCGCCGCCGGCGATGCAGCAAAGGCAGAAGCGCGCGCAACCGACGCGGTGGCTGCCGCGCAGCACCTGGCCCGCGACCCGACGAAGAGCGCCGATGTCGGCGAGGCCTTGCTGCTGCTCGCACAGGCGCAGCGAGCGCTCGGCCGCCACGCCGAGGCGCTCACCTCGGCAACGCGCGCTGCATCGAGCCTCAGCGCGGGCCTTTCCGAAGACCATCCGCTGACGCGTCAGGCCCTTGCGATCATCGACCGCTGATCCCTTCGAAGTGCGAGCCGGTGGCGGCGAATTTGCCTTTCAAGGCCTTCACGGAACTCGCGAACGCCTTGGCTTCGGTCGATCCGGATCTCCCTCGGCGCCGCGCACCACGGCGAACTCCGTGACCCTGACGTTCGAGATCCCGGGCGTCGTAAATTCGGGTTTTCTCCGCGCTTCGACGTTTGGCATCGAGGCGGACCAGCCTGTGGCTCGACTGAAGGAACAAGATGCAAACCCTCCGACTGTGGGCTCTGGTTCTCGCGTCTGCGTTGGCCGCCGGCGCTTCCCATGCGGCGCCGCTGACCCATGCGCAGGCGCTGAAGGCGCTCGAACAAACCGATACCGGCAGGCGCGTCGTCGGTATTGCGCGGCTGGCCGAGATCGGCAAGATGGTCGATGTCGATCGGCTGCTCGGCCGGTTGAACGACGCCGATCCGCAGGTGCGCGCACTGGCCGCCGCCGCCACCTGGCAGGTCTGGGGCCGCTCCGGCGACCCGGCGATCGACAAGCTGTTCGCGCGCGGCCTCGAGCAGATGCGGGCATCGGCGTTGACCGACGCGCTTGCGACGTTCAGCCTCATCGTGCGGCGCAAGCCCGAGTTCGCGGAAGGCTGGAACAAGCGGGCGACGATCTACTTCCTGATGGGCCGGAACGAAGAATCGCTGAAGGACTGCGACGAGGTGTTCAAGCGCAATCGCAAGCACTTCGGAGCCCTTGCCGGCGCCGGCCAGATTCATCTGCAACTGGGCAATGCCGAACTGGCGCTCGATTTCTTTCGCCGCGCGCTGGAAGTCAATCCGAACATGGAAGGGCCGAAGGAGATGGTTCCGGTGCTCGAGGAGCTGCTGCGCAAGGAGCGGCCCAACCGGACTTGAGCGCCGCCCCGCCCGGGACCGGCCGTTTTCGCGGCGATGTGGCGGCTTTCTGTCGCCGATTTCGCTTTACTCGGGAAGCAAGGCTATCGCCGGGCCCCTGTTCGCCGAGTGGAGATTCTGGAAATGTCGCTGCTTCAATTGCTGAACCTTCCCCAGCCCAAGCACCTCGCGCTGGTGCAAGGCGGGCTGTCCATGCCGCCTGCGGCTTCAGCGTCCGTCGCCTCGGGCGCCGCGCCGCCCCACGGCTCGAAGCCTGCCGAGCCGAAAGGCGCCCACGCCAACGGCAGCGGCGAAGCCGACGTCCACGCCGAGTCGAAGAAGGCGCGCGGCGCGATCGAGGCTCGTGAGAAGGAGGCGCGCGAAACCCTGCTCAGGTTCAACAAGCTCGCTCCCCTGCTCGATCAGAAGATCGCCGCGGCCACCGGCGATGCAAAGAAGAGGCTGCTCGAGCAGAAGGGCCAGTTCGACAAGAAGACGGCCGAGGCCGTGAAAACCGTCGACCAGGCCAGGGCCGACCTGGAGGTGATCGACAACCCGGACAGCGGGCGCGAAGAGCTGCTCAAGATCATGGCCCGGCACCGCACCGGCGGCAAGGTGTCCGAAGAGATGGAGATCAGCTCGCCCGGCCTCGACTCGACCAAAAAGAAGGTCAACCACGACGTGACGACCACGACCACGGCGTACGAGAAGGGCAAGGCGACGATCGAGACCGAGCACGACAAGCAGCACTTCGGCCCGGGCGGCGTGACCCGCGAGCATTCGCACGAGAAGGAAGTGCACAGCGCCGACTCGATCGCCCGCAACAAGGAAGAGAAGAAGAGCCACGTCTCGGTCTTGGGCAAGGCATCGGTCGAGGAGAAGACGGTCGCCGAGGTCGAGCTGCGCGACGGCAGGAAGTCGAGCGTCGAGCACAGCACCGCGAAGGAGATCAGCGCCAAGGGCGCCGAGAAGACCGAGACCCACAAGGTCACGAACCTCGACGGCTCTTCGACCGCGACGACGAAGAAGCAGGGCGCCGAGCGCGGCGAAGGCCAGGTCACGGCGACCACGAGCACGAGCGTGACGCAGACCTCGAACACCGGCACGGCGCACACCACCGACAAGAAGGCGAGCGGCGGCTTCGACGCCAAGGACGGCGCCATCGGCGCGCACGGCGGCCTCGACGGCGGCAAGTCAGTGACCAGCAAAAAGGGCCTGCAAGCGGGCTTCGTCGCCGGCGTGCACGCCAACGTCAAGTGCCAGATCGGCGAGCCCAAGGGCGAGCCGAAGATGTATGAGGTGACGCTGACGGTGAGCTTCGCGGCCACCGTCGGCGCCTCGGCCGGTGCCGGCAAGAAGGAAGGCTCGAACGCGACGATCGGCGTAGAGGCCAAGGGCAGCCTCGAGAAGGGCATGAGTCTGACGTACACGCTCAGCGAGGCCCAACTGGGCGACTACACGCAAGCGCTGCAAGACGCGTCGAAGAAGGGCGGCAAGGTTTCCGCCACCCACACGGAGTTCGCCGTCATCTCGGCGGGCGTGAACCAGGGCTGGGAGGCGGCCCGGCTGATGTGGTCGAAGCAGCCTGTCTCCAAGGCGACGGCCGACACCCTCACGCACGCCGGCGATTCCGTGACGGCCACCGAGAAAAAGACCGGCAGCCTCGGCGGCAATTTGAAGGTGAAGGGCGTGGGCGTTGCCATCGGCGTCACCGACAGTCAGGAAGACTCGAAGAAGATGACGCGCAACGACAAGGGCGGGCTCGACGTCGACACCACCTCCGCGCACACGCGGCAAAAGAGTCTCTCCGCCTCTCTCGATGTCGGTGTGGCCGGCATGGAGGTCGGAACCGTTCATACGAAGCAGACCAGCTTCGGCTTCTCGATCACCATCGATCCGAAGTACGACCCCGACGGCAAGATCCTCGCGGCGTTGAACCTCTGCGAGACCGAGCTGCAGTACAACATCTTCATCGCCACCCATCCCGGCAAGGCGGTCACTGTGACCGGCAAGATGAAAGGCGAGTCCGACGCCGACCGAACCACCACCGGCGCTTCGCTGGCGGGGGTGAAGGCCAGCATCTACACGCAGCAGTCGGTCTCCAAGGAACAGAAGTTCGACGGCGCGGGCAATCTCGTCCACAGCAAGATCGTCGGCGGCGCCGGCGTCGGTGGCGACTTCACCGTGATCGGCGATTCGAAGATCGACGAAGCCACGGCCGAGCACGACGGCGACCACAACGCGACGCTGAAGCTCGAGCAGACAAAGAACGACAAGGACTACGGCAAGATGGCGAGCAACATGGTGCGCAAGGTGCCGGGCGGTAGCCACCTCGTCGGTGAGGACAAGAGCAAGAAGGATCCGAAGGGCGCGCTCGCCACGGCGGCGGGGGGCGAGGAGGACGACACGGCCACCAAGAACGTGAAGGGTATCCGCTTTACTGTCAAGGACCTGAAGCGCATCGGCCAGATCGCGATCACGGACCCGGGTCGCTGGGCCCGCGCGCATCATCGAAGACAGGAGCGGGACGACTGGGAAGCAGCCAGAAGAGAGATCGAGAAGGCGAAGGGCGATCCGAGCGTCGTGGCCGACCAGCTGGCAACCTTCATCGGCTCCGACCGGACCGATCGATACGAGATGGTCACGATGTTCGTTCGCGGCGGCAATGCCACCAACATGGGCTCGGCCTACGAGTTTCCCGACAGCCTGAAGGGCTTGCGCGCCGACTACGAGCGCTGGATCGAAGCGCCGTTCGAGCCGGAGCTCGAGAAGCTCGCCGCCATCAATCCGAGCACCGCCGAGGGGCTCGCCTTGTCAATGTCGGTCGCCGTCGACTCGCTCTACACGCGGTTCTATCAGGCGAAGGATTTCGAAAAGCCCGCGCTCCAGGCGGAGATGCTCGGCGCCATCACGAACCGGCGTAACGCGATCGCGAATGCGATCCGCAAATATGCCGGCAAGACCTCGACCGAGGACGACCGGAAGGCGACCGAGGCGAAGGTCAAGCGCATGCTCGAGCATTGCTTCGACTTCAGCAGTTCGGAGAAGAAGCTGTTCGAGGACCTCGATGACGACCTGAAAGGCTACGACAAATTCAACTCCTCGGACGGCAAGGAAGTGAAAGACTGGCTGCGCCAGCTCAAGGACCTACGCACCCGCTGGCGCGAGAACTACGACGAAGCGGTGAAGCTCGCCAAATCGATCGGCATGAAGCAGAGCGCCTGGGACCAGGACATCCTGCGGCCGAACGACGCGGAGTACCAGAAGTTCTTCAAGGCGGCGGAACGGGTAGGCATGGTGTAGAGGCCGGCGCCGATGAGACCGAACAAATCGATCATCGCGTTCTACGACAAGGCGGCGAAGCTCTAGGACGCTCGGCTGATACCGCAGCCTGGGATCACCTCCTATTTCGGATACATCGCCCGCGCCTTGTTCAGCAGCGCGAGCGCCTGCCGGAACTGCTCGAGTGCCGCGGCGCCCAGATCTGCCATGTCGTCCTGGTGGTCCGGGCGGCACTTCCTGACCTTGTCGTCAGCCTGCTCGAACAGGCCCTCGGCCTGGGCCACCAGTTTGGTCGCTGCGGCGTTCGGTTTGGTCTTCATCAGCGCCTGGATGTCGTTGCCGAGCCGCTGGGCGTTGGTGCGCGTCGTTTCCACGCCGAGCTTGACCTTCTGGTAGTTCTTGTAGCCGTCGCTGTCGACCTGGCGGTTCATCTCGCCCTTGCCCTTCTCGGAGACAGCGTCGGGGTTGCGCTTCTTGTCGGCGGTTTCCGGCTTGGCCGCCGACGGCGCGCCCGGGTGGCCTTTCACGGCCCGGTTGAAGCGCTCGACGTCGGGCTTGTACTTCCAGTAGGTGTCCTTGCCGAGGTTGTTCTCCTGGGCGTACATCGCCATCTTGTCGTACTCCTTGCGCCACAAGGCATGCAGGTCGCGCACCTGCTTGATGAGGGTGGCGATGACGACCGCGTCTTCCTTGCTCCAGCGCTTGTGATACTCGTCTTCGATCTTGGCGAAGCAGTCGTTTTCGGTGGCCTGGTAGCCGATGCAGTTCTCGAGCAGGCGCGCGTACTCGGAACGGTCTTCGGACTTCGGATCGACCGGGCCCGAGAGCGCCTTCAGCGCCGTGGCGACCTTCGCCTGCCGCTCGCTGATCGCCGAGAGCATCTCGCTCCTGACCGCCGGCTGCTTGAAGTCGGTCGCGCTGTTGACGATGGAATAGAGCGAGCGAAGCTTCTCCTTCAGATCGGCGCCGACCTTCTGCGCGTTCGCCACGTCGCCTTCCTTGGCCGCCGCGACGATGTCCTTCACGCAGTCGGCGATCACGAGCTTCTCGTAGTCGCCGCGACTCTTCGCGACGCTGTCCGGGTACTCGTAGCGCGTGCCCGACGACACGTCGCCCGCCGGCCGCACGATCTTGTTGACCATGCCGGCGCGCTTGCCCGGATCCTTGCCGACGAAGCGGGCGAGCGCCTTGGCCACCGCGTCCTTGCCGCCACCGGCCTTGCGCACCTCGTTCGCGGCGGCGCGCCAGTCTTCCCTCAGCTGCGGATCGTCGCAGGCGCCCATCCAGCCCTTCATGTCGCGGCCGGCGGTCTCGGCCAGCCACGCCAGGTCGCTGCCCTTGAGCGAGATGCCCTGGACGTCGCGCGTGTCGGTGTCTTGCTCTTCCTCGGCCCCGGTGACGGTGGCGAGCGCGCCCTTCTTCTTGTCCTTCTTGTCGCCGACCACGGGCAGCGAGCCGAGGAACTTCGCCGCGTCTGTCGACTTGTCGGACCGGGTGACGTCGAGCGTGGTCTCGCCGTCGGCGTCTTTCCTGGCGACCGCTTCTTCCGTCGTCGAAGCGCCGATCGTGAGCTTGCCGACCTTGACCTCCATGCCGCCGGTGTTCGTGCCCTTGGTCTGCGTGCCGATGACCTTGCCCTGGGCGTCGGTGGTCTTCGACTCCTCGATGCCATGACCGAAGTTCAGCCCGACCTTGGCGCCGCCGATGCCCACGCCGACGGCCTCGGCGTCGGCGACACCCTGGGTCTCGGTTTTCTGAACGACGGTTTCCGGATGCGCCTTGGCGAAGTCGTCGATCTCCTTTTGCGACGACAGCTTGGCGATCTGATCCTGCAGCCACTTCGGGTTCTTCATGTCCGGCGTGACGTGCAGCTTGTAGCCGGTCGTCGTCGTCACGGTCCTGGACACGCTGGCGCTGCCCTCGACGACGCCGACGCTCAGCTTCCCGCCGGCCGACTTCTTCGTGCCGTCGCCGGCGTTGGTCTCATAGGTGGCGCTGCCGTCCTTCTCCTTCGTGACCGTCATCGACTGCTCGTGCGACTTCTCGATGCCGAGCTCGACACCCACGCCCTTCGCGTCGCCGCTCACTGCGACGCCGCCCTGCGTCTTCTTGCCGACCGTCTTGCTGTCGCCGGCCTGCATCGAGTCGACGTCGGCCGCCGAGCCGGTCTTGCCCGACATCGCCAGGTACATCTCGCGTGCCTTGTCCCAGTTGCCCGAGAGGCCGGTGCGGATGATCGCGAACTCTTTCTGGGTGCCGCTGCCGGTCTTCAACGCGGCGACATAGGCCGCTGCCTCGGCCTCGCCGAGATCGTGCCCGGCATCCATATATATTGCTGATTAGCAAGAATGTTCAGCCAGGCTCATGCCATGAGCCAGTGGGGCAGGAAGATGGACTCTGATCAAATCTTTGGTTCTTCCGGACTATTTGTGGGCGTTTGACAGGCAATCTGAGCGTGTGATGTGACACGAGTTGCCGACCGCATACGTCCTGTCGCAAGCGACG
>JAYSMB010000408.1:0-5714 GCA_043725065.1 Burkholderiales bacterium | reverse complement strand
GTTCGTCAAGGCCGGGCTCGACGACCTAGAGTCCGGGCGCACCCGGCCGATGCTCATGCGGATGGCCAAGGTCTGGACCGACGGCAACTACGTCGAACTCTCCGATTACGAACGCTGGTGCGACTGCATGGGCAAGGCCACCGAGCGCGCCGCCATGAAGCGCCTGCTCGATGACCGCAATCCCTCGATCGCCGCGGCCATCGACAACCTTCACACCAGCGGCCAACGGGTCTTCGCCGCGGTCGGAAGCCTGCACATGATTGGTCCGAACGGCCTGCCGCTACTGTTGCGACGGCGCGGCTTCAAAGTCGAACAGGGTGACTTCACGCGTTGAGTTCCGGCGGACCATGCGGCGGCTCTGGCGTGCGGCCTTCGGCCTTGCCTTTGCTTTCCTTTCGTTCGAGGCTGCAGCGATGGATGTTTCGCCGTACTGGAATTTCAACGATCCCGCCGCGTCGGAAGCGGCCTTTCGCAAGGCCCTGAGCGCCGGCCCCAGTGTTGACGACTCGCTCACGCTGCAGACGCAGATCGCCCGCACCTACGGCCTGCGCTCGCGCTTCGACGAAGCGCACGCCCTGCTCGACGCCATCGAGCCGCAGCTCGCAACGGCCGGCGCCGAAGCGCGGGTTCGCTTTCTGCTCGAGCGGGGCAGGACCTTTCGCTCCTCGAAAGCGGGGGAACGGGCCCGGCCGCTCTTCGTCGACGCGGCCGAGCGCGCTCGTGCGGCCAAGCTCGACGCGCTCGAAGTCGATGCGCTGCACATGATGGCGCTGGTCGAGACCGAGCCCGAAGCGCAGATGCGATGGAACCGCAAGGCGCTTGTCGTCGCAGCGGGCTCCACCGATCCGTTGGCGCGCAACTGGGACGCTTCGCTCGCCAACAACATCGGCATGAGCCTGCACGACGCGGGCCGCTACGACGAGGCCCTGGCGAGCTTCCAGGCGGCACTTGCGGCGCGCCAGCGCATCGGCAACGCGGGCCTGGTTCGCGTTGCTCGGTGGATGGTCGCGTGGACCCTGCGCTCGCTGCATCGCCACGACGAAGCGCTGGCCATCCTGCGCCGTCTCGACGCCGAGAACGCCGCCGCCGGCGAGCCCGACGGCCATGTTTTCGAGGAGATCGCCGAGAACCTGCTGGCGCAGCAGCGAGGCGACGCAGCGAAGCCCTACTTCGCGAAAACCTGGCAAGTTCTTTCCGCCGACACCTCGCTCGACCGCCCGAGCGACGAGCACCTCGCCCGGCTCGACCGGCTCTCGCGGTAAGTCCTGGTCCGGGGCGACAATCGCGGGCGACCCAGATCGCGCCAAGGAGACATCACGATGAACGACACGAGCGGCTTCACCAAACTGGTCCCCGGCTTCGACTTCCTGCAAAGCCTGGTCAAGAACGCGGGCGCCGCGCTGCCCGGCATCGGCCAGTGGGTCGCGCCCACGCTCGACCCGGCCGAGCTCGAAAAGCGCATCGGCGAGCTGCGCACCGTCCAGTTCTGGCTCGAGCAGAACGCGCGCATGCTGGCGACGACGATCCAGGCGCTCGAAGTGCAGAAAATGACGCTCTCGACGCTGAAGACAATGAACGTCCAGATGGGCGACCTGCGCGAGTCGCTCAAGCTGAAGACGCCGTCGGAGGCCGCCGATGCCGCGCCCGCTTCTCCGACCACGAACCGTGCCCGCAAGGCCGCGCCGGTGCCGGGCGGCGTCGTCGACCCGATGCAGTGGTGGAATGCGCTCACCAGCCAGTTCACGCAACTCGCGACGACGGCGATGAAAGACAGCGCCACCGACGCTGCCAAGACGCTCGCCGGCAATATGCTGAAGCAATCCATCGACAGCGCCACCGCCACCTTCAAGGCCGCCGCGAGCGCCCCGGCCAAGGTGGCGAGCGCAGCCGGCGCCGCGGCGCTCGGTGCTGCGGGTGTGGCCGGCAAGAGGCTGACGCGGCCCAAGGCGAAGAAGCGCGCCGCGACCAGGCCATAGCGCTCACATCCGCGCGCCGATGAACGCCGCCACGCCCGAAGCCGCTCCGCTCGCTGCCGCCACGCCGATCGCGAACGAGCGGGCGCGGCGCCAGGGCGAAGTGGTCGTCGCGCTCGGCGCCGCGCTGCCGGCGCACGCGCTGCTCTGGCAGCGCGAAGACACCGTTCCGTATGAATGCGATGGCCTCACCGCCTACCGCGAGCAACCGCTGGTCGTCGCCCTGCCGGAAAGCGAAGCCCAGATCGCGGCGGTGCTGGCGATCTGTCATCGGCTCGAGGTGCCGGTGATCGCGCGCGGCGCCGGCACCGGCCTGTCGGGCGGTGCGCTGCCGAACGCGCTCGGCGTGACCCTGAGCCTGGCCAAGTTCAACCGCATCGTCTCGATCGACCGGCTCGCGCGCACGGCCACCGTGCAATGCGGCGTTCGCAATCTGGCGATCAGCGAAGCCGCCGCTCCCTACGGTCTGTTCTACGCGCCCGACCCGAGCAGCCAGATCGCCTGCACGATCGGCGGCAACGTCGCCGAGAACTCGGGCGGCGTGCATTGCCTCAAGTACGGCATGACGCTGCATAACGTGCTGAAGGTGCGTGGTTTCACGGCCGAAGGCGAATCGGTCGAGTTCGGCGGCGACGCGCTCGACGCGCCCGGCCTCGACCTGCTGGCGCTGGTCGTCGGCAGCGAAGGCATGCTCGCGGTCATCGTCGAAGTGACGGTCAAGCTGCTGCCCAAGCCGCGGGCAGCACGCTGCATCCTGGCCAGCTTCGACGACGTGCGCAGAGCGGGTGACGCGGTCGCCGCGATCATCGCCGCCGGCATCATCCCGGCCGGACTCGAGATGATGGACGGGCCGATGACCGCGGCGGTCGAAGACTTCGTCCACGCCGGCTACGATCTCGATGCCGCCGCGATCCTGCTTTGCGAAAGCGACGGCACGGCCGCCGAGGTCGAGCACGAAGTCGCGCGGATGATCGAGGTGCTGAACGCCGAGGGCGCCACGCGCCTGGCCGCGAGCGCGAACGAAGCCGAGCGCCTGAAATTCTGGAGCGGCCGCAAGAACGCCTTTCCGGCGAGTGGCCGGATCAGCCCCGACTACATGTGCATGGATTCGACGATCCCGAGGAAGCGCCTGGCCGACATGCTGGTCGCGATCGGCGAGATGGAGAAGAAGCACGGCCTGCGCTGCGTCAACGTCTTTCACGCCGGCGACGGCAACCTGCATCCGCTGATCCTGTTCGACGCCAACGAGGCCTCCGAACTGCACCGTGCCGAAGCCTTCGGCGCCGAGATCCTGGATCTCAGCGTGGCGATGGGCGGCACCGTGACCGGCGAGCACGGCGTCGGCGTCGAAAAACTCTCGTCGATGTGCGTGCAGTTCTCGCCCGCCGAGCGCGAGCAGATGCTGGCCGTCAAACGAGCCTTCGATCCGGCCGGCCTGCTCAATCCGGGCAAGGTGATCCCGACCCTGGCGCGCTGCGCCGAGTACGGGAAGATGCACGTCAAGCGCGGCCTGGTCGCGTTTGCCGATCTTCCGCGGTTTTGATCGCCACGAAGCCCGGCCTCGATGCGCTGGTCGAGCGCGTCCGCGATGCCAACGCGTCGCGCGAGCCGCTTCGATTGCGCGGCGGCGGTACGAAAGACTTCTACGGCGAAGCACCGGTCGGCGAGCTGCTCGACACGCGCTTTCTCGACGGCCCGTGCGAACACGAACCGACCGAGCTCGTGGTCACAACGCCGGCTGGCATGAGCCTGGCCGCACTCGAAGCGCAGCTTGCCGAACACGGCCAGTGCCTCGCTTTCGAGCCACCGCATTTCGCTCCCGGGTCGACCGTCGGCGGCATGGTCGCTTGCGGGCTCTCGGGCCCGTCGCGCGCCCGCGCCGGATCCTTGCGCGACCACCTGCTCGGCGTCGTGCTGCTGTCGGGCACCGGCGAGCTGATGCACTTCGGCGGCCGTGTCATCAAGAACGTCGCCGGCTACGACGTCTCGCGCGTGATCGCGGGAGCCATGGGTATCCTCGGCGTGATCGTCGAGGTCTCGCTCAAAGTGCTGCCCAAGGCCGAGGCCGAAACTACTTTGCGCTTCGACATGAAGCCGGCCGAAGCGCTCGCCGCCCTGCACGCCTGGGGCACCGAGCCGCTGCCGCTCGACGCGAGCGCGTGGTGGAACGGCAACCTCGTCGTGCGGCTGCGCGGCTCCGCGGCCGCCGTTGAAGAAGCGACCCGACGGCTCGGTGGCGACGCGATCGCGAGCGCCGCCGCCGGCCCGTTCTGGCAAGGCCTGCGCGACCAGACCGACCCCTTCTTTCTCGCCGCGAGCGAAGCGACGGTGCATCTCGACGCCGTGCTCTGGCGTCTCTCGCTGCCGCAGACCGCGCCGCTGCTCGCGCTGGCTGGCGACGAGCTGATCGAGTGGCATGGCGCGCAACGCTGGCTCTCGACCTCGCTGCCGCCGCAGCCGGTGCGCGATGCTGCCGCCGCGGCCGGCGGCCACGCCACCCTCTTTCGCGGCCGCGACAAATCGGCCGGCGCGTTCGCACCGCTCTCGCCGCCGCTGCGCCTGATTCACGAGCGGCTCAAGCGCAGTTTCGATCCGAACGGTATCCTCAATCCCGGCCGCCTCTATCCCGGCCTCTGACCCTCAGCCCAGCGCAGCGCATGCAGACCGCCATCACCCCCGAGTTCGCCGCGACCCCCGACGGCGTCGAGGCCGACGCCATCCTGAGGAAGTGCGTGCACTGCGGCTTCTGCAACGCGACCTGTCCGACCTATCAACTCCTCGGCGACGAGCTCGACGGGCCGCGCGGCCGCATCTACCTGATCAAGCAGGTGCTCGAAGGACACGCGCCGACTCGCTCGACGCAGATGCATCTCGACCGCTGCCTGACCTGCCGCAACTGCGAGACGACCTGCCCTTCGGGCGTGCAGTACGGCAACCTGGTCGAGATCGGCCGTCGCATCGTCGATGCAGAAGTGCCGCGCCCGCCCGGCGAGCGCATGCTGCGCTGGGCCTTGAAGGAAGGCCTCACCTCGCCGCTCTTCGCGCCGGCGATGAAAGCCGGCCAGCTCGTGCGCGGCCTGCTGCCGGCAGCGTTGAAAGCCAAGGTGCCGCCCTCGGCGCCGGCAAGCGCGCAGCGCTGGCCGCAGCGCGAGCATCCGCGCAAGGTGCTGCTGCTCCTGGGCTGCGTGCAGCCGGCGATGATGCCCAACATCAACAGCGCGACGGCGCGCGTGCTCGACGCCGTCGGCATCCAGACGCTGGTCGCTGCCGACGCCGGCTGCTGCGGCGCGATCCGCCTGCACGGCGGCGACCACGACGGCGCCCTCGCGCACATGCGACGCAACATCGACGCCTGGTGGCCGCTCGTCTCGGCCGGCGGCATCGAGGCGATCGTCATGAACGCTTCGGGCTGCGGCGTGACGGTGAAGGAGTACGGCCATTCGCTGCGCCACGACCCGGCCTATGCCGAGAAGGCGAGCCGCGTCGCCGACCTGACCCGCGATCTCTCGGAGTTGCTTCCCGACATTGCGCCCGCCCTCTCGAAGAAGGTCTCGACGCGCGCGGCTCTAGGCCGCATCGCGTTCCATCCTCCTTGCACCCTGCAGCACGGCCAACAGCTGCGCGGCGGCGTCGAGACGCACCTGCGCGCCCTCGGCTTCGACGTGCAAACGGCGATGGACGAGGCGCATCTGTGCTGCGGCTCCGCCGGCACCTACTCGGTCTTGCAGCCCGAGCTCGCCA
>JAYSMB010000407.1:0-7220 GCA_043725065.1 Burkholderiales bacterium | reverse complement strand
GGGAGATCCGCATCAGCCAGGACCTGGCTCCGGGCACTGCCGGCATCATCGGCGACGCGACCCGGGTCAAGCAGATCCTGACCAACCTGCTGAGCAACGCCGTCAAGTACAACGCCGATGCCGGCCGGGTCCACATCGCGAGCCGGCTGGTCGCGCCCGACATCGTGGAGATCGCCGTCACGGACACCGGCATGGGCATGACGCCGGCGCAGATGGACGAGCCATTCAAGCCCTTCAACCGCCTCGGCCGCGAGCGCTCGGCGCTGCAGGGAACGGGCATCGGGTTGGTCATCAGCCGGCGCCTGGCCGAGCTGATGGGCGGCTCGATCGGCGTCAAGAGCTTCCCCGGCGAAGGGTCGTCGTTCACGCTCAGGCTGCCGAAGGCGATCGATCCCGACACCGTGCGCTCCAACCTCGACAAGCTTGAAACGCAGCCAGCCGAGTACCACCGGCGGATCGTCCACTACGTCGAAGACAACGAGACCAATGTCGAGGTCATGCGCGGCATCCTGGCGCAGCGCGAGCAGGTGCGGATGGAAGTCTCGGTGACCGGTCTCGACGGGCTGGCGGCGGTTCGGGCGAAACGGCCGCACCTGATCCTGCTCGACATGCATCTGCCCGACATCAGCGGCCTGGAGCTGCTGCGCCACTTCAAGGCCGATCCCGACACGGCCGCGATTCCGGTGATCGTCGTCTCGGCCGACGCTCTCGGGACCCCAGATCGACGCCGCGCTGGCCGCCGGAGCGACGCGCTACCTGACCAAGCCGGTCGACGTCGCCGAACTGCTGGCCGCCCTGGACGATCTGCTCAACCGGATGGACACCGCTTTCAGCTAAGGGTCTACCCGGGTACGATGGTTGCCCGCGTCGATAGCGAAGGCTGATCGAGGCCATTGGGCCTGTCTTAGCACTCACAGGCCTCGAGTGCTAACATTTGCGGAACCGAACCGGCTAGAGGATGTCTGATTCCCCATGACCCACTCCCCCGCTACTGCACTGGCCGTCCGCGATCCGTGGGCGATCGTTCCCTCGCTCGGCAACCTTGACGCGTACATCACCGCCGTAAACCGCGTTCCCCTGCTCACGCAGGAGGAAGAGACGGAATTCGGGCGTCGCCTGCGCGCCAGCGGCGATCTCCAGGCCGCCGGAAGCCTGGTCGTCTCGCATTTGCGGCTGGTCGTCTCGATCTCGCGCAAGTACCTGGGCTACGGCCTGCCGCACGGCGATCTGATCCAGGAAGGCAACGTCGGCCTCATGAAGGCCGTCAAGCGCTTCGACCCGGACCAGGGCGTTCGCCTGGTCAGCTATGCCATGCACTGGATCAAGGCCGAGATCCACGAATACATCCTGAAGAACTGGCGGATGGTCAAGGTCGCGACGACCAAGGCCCAGCGCAAGCTGTTCTTCAACCTGCGCTCGATGAAGCAGAGCATGAAGGACGACGACGCCGCCGAAGACACGCACCGCACGACGCTGACGCAAAGCGAGGTCGACTCGCTCGCCAGGACGCTCAACGTCAAGCGGGAGGAAGTGCTGGAGATGGAAACCCGACTCTCGGGCGGCGACGTCGCGCTGGAACCGCAGACCGACGATGGCGAGGAAAGCTACGCGCCGATCGCCTACCTGGCCGACGACACCAACGAGCCGACCCAGGTGCTCGAGGCGAAGAAGCGCGACTGGCTGGCCACAGGCGGCATCGCCCTGGCGCTCGACGCGCTCGACCCGCGCAGTCGACGCATCGTCGAAGAACGCTGGCTCAAGGTCAACGACGACAGCTCGGGCGGCATGACGTTGCATGACCTGGCCGGCGAATACGGCATCAGTGCCGAGCGGATACGCCAGATCGAAGTAGCGGCGATGAAAAAGATGCGCAAAGCGCTCGCGCACGCGGCTTGAGCCGCGCTTCGCGTCTCACGCCTTCGGCTTACAGGATTGCTCCCTCCCCAACCCCTCCCTCCGGAAGGGAGGGGCCGGTCCCGATGGGGCCGTTTTCATTTCAACCCGTCGCGACGAGAAGCTGCTTGAGGTCGGCGGCGAAGTTCTTGGTGTCGCCACCGTAGGGCACGTAGAGGCGGACCCGGCCGTTGGCGTCGAACACGAATGACGCGGCGCTGTGGTCCATCGTGTAGCTGCCGGGTGTGCGGCCCGGCACTTTGGCGTAGAAAACCTTGAACTCTTTCGCCGCGGCGGCCGTCTGCTCGAGTGACCCGCGCAGGGCCGTGAAGCCGGGGCCGAAGTTGCCGACGTAGGCCTTCAGGATCTCGGGCGTGTCGCGCTCCGGGTCGATGGTCACGAAGATGGTCTCGACGCGGTCGCCCTCGCCGCCCAGCGACTTCCTGATCTGGGCGAGCTCGGCCATCGTCGTCGGGCAGACGTCGGGGCATTGCGTGTAGCCGAAGAAGACCACCGTCACCTTGCCTTTCCAGTCGGCCAGCGTTCGCGGCTTGCCCTCGGCGTCGGGCAGTTCGAGGTGACGTGCGAACTCCGCGCCCGTGATGTCGGTCGAGCGAAAGGTCATCGCTTTCGGCGCGTTCGCGGCTCGGTCGCAGGCAGCGAGCGCAAGCGTCGAAAGAGCGGCGGCGACAACGCGGCGGCGGGAGAGGTTCATGCGATCAGCGGCCCGAGGTAGTGGTCGACGATCAGGGCCGCGAACAGCAGCGACAGATGAACGATCGAGAAGCGAAACGTCTTGCGCGCGAGCTGGTCCGAGTACCGGCGCCAGAGTCGCCAGGCGTAGCCGCAGAACATGACGCCCAGAACGATGGCCGCCGCCAGATAGATCGGCCCGCTCATGCCCGAAATGAAGGGCAGGAGCGTCGCCGCGAACAGGACCAGCGTGTAGAGCAGGACGTGCAGCCGAGTGAATTCGGAGCCGTGCGTCACCGGCAGCATCGGCAGGCCGGCGCGTCGGTAGTCCTCGACGCGATAGAGGGCCAGCGCCCAGAAATGCGGCGGCGTCCAGAGAAAGATGATGAGGCACAGGATCAACGCTTCCGGCCCCACATCGCCGCGCACCGCCGCCCAGCCCAGCACGGCAGGCATGGCACCCGAAGCGCCGCCGATGACGATGTTCTGCGGCGTCAGCGGCTTCAACACGACGGTGTAGATGACCGCGTAGCCAATGAAGGTGGCGAAGGTCAGCCACATCGTCAGCGGGTTTACCGCGAACCAGAGCAAAGCGCTTCCCGCGGCGCAGAGCACGGCGGAGAACACCAGCGCCTGACCGCTCGTGAGTTCGCGCGTGGCCGTCGGCCGCCACGAGGTACGCGCCATACGCGAATCGATGCGTTGCTCGACCAGGCAATTGAACGACGCAGCGGCAGCCGCGACCAGCCAGATGCCGACAACTGCCGGCAGAACGACTCGCCAGTCGGGCCAGTCGGGCGTGGCGAGCAGCATGCCGATCGCCGCGCAAAAAACGATCAGCTGCACAACCCGCGGCTTCGTCAGGGCGTAGTACTGACGCGCCTTCGTGGGCAGCGAGATGCCGCGGGTCGTGGCGGGTACGGCGGACGCGAGGGTATCGGACATGGTGGCCAAGCTGTCGATTCTACGAAACCAGGCGTTCCTGACCGGCCGGCCGGTTCGGCACGACGGCGGCACGCAACGGCCGCGTACGCACGAGCAGGATCGTCAGCACCACCACGAGGGCGGCGCTGCCCGCCGTGTGCGCGACCGCAGCGATCAAGGGCCAACCGAGCAGGACGTTGCCGAGACCGCTTGCCGCCTGCCAGACGGCGATGCCGGCGAGTGCCCAAGCCCACGGCTTCGCTTCGCGACCGCCGCCGGCGGCGAGCCGCCACGCCAGGACGACGATCGCCGGCACGACGACGAAAGCGCCGATGCGATGAGCGACGTGGATCGCGGTCAAGGCGGCAAATGGAAGGAATCCGCCCGCCGCGTCGACGCCGAGCGAGCGCTGCAGTTCAAAGCCGGCGGCGAAGTTCATGTCCGGCCACCACGAGCCCTGGCAGGTCGGGAATTCGCTGCAGGCGAGCACCGCGTAGTTGGTGCTGACCCATCCGCCGAGGGCGATCTGCACGATCACGAGGCCGGCCACAACGACGAGCCCGCGGCGCAGTACGGGCGCCAGCGCGATCGCTCGCGGTTCGTAGACCTCCGCCTGGATCGCCAGCAGCGAAAGCAGGCCGAGCCCGCCCAGCAGGTGCAGGGTGACGATGGTGGGGTACAGCTTCATGGTCACCGTGAGCGCGCCGAACGCGCCCTGGACGGCGATCCAGAGCAAGGTCGCGACGGCCCACATCGGCGATGCGCGGACGCGGCGCCGACTCACCTCGACGATGACGAGCACGGCGAGGGCAAGCACGATCACGCCGATCGCCGTCGCCGAGTAGCGATGCGCCATCTCGATCCAGGCCTTGGCGTGCGTCACCGCACCCGTAGGCACCGCCGCTTCAGCCAAAGCGATGGGTTCGCTCGCGCCGGCCGGACTCGCGTTGCCGTAGCAGCCCGGCCAATCGGGACAGCCGAGGCCGGAATCGCTGAGCCGCGTGAAGGCGCCGATGAGAACCAGGTCGAAGCTGAGAAAGAGCGTGAGCAGCGCGAACGCGCGCAAGCGCGTTGCCGGCGCCGCGTCGCGGCGTCGCGCCCAGAACCAGAGCAGCGGGCCGATCGCGAGCACCAGGCCCACTGCGACGATGCCGAGCAAGGGCGTCAGGTCGTAAGCGGGCTGTGGGCTGTTCATCGCCCCGGCCGATCCCAGCCTGCGGAAGCGCGCAGCAGCTTTTCGACGTCACGCTTCAACTTTGCCGGGTCGGCGTCGGGCGGCGCGCGCATCATCCAGTCGCCTTGCGGATCGACGATGTAGAGATGATCTTCAAGGGCATGGCCGGGAGCAGGTGCCAGCCACGCGGCGAGAGGCGCGTGTGCGACCTGCAGCACCGTCGCGGGCGTCAGGCCCGGTGTCTTCGCGTCAGCCCTGGCACCGATGGCAACGAGTGTCACGGCCCGAGGCGCCACGCCATCGTCGATCAGCCAGAGCTTGTCGACGCGATCCTTTTCTCGGCCCAGCGACTCGTGCAATTGCCGTTGCAGCCAGAGATGATGCTCGCAGGCCGAGTCGCAGGCGCCACTCGAAACGACGACGAGCAGCCACTGGCCACGCAGGGAAAGTGGTGGAACCGCGGCGCCGCCGAGCTCGGCCAGAGGCAAGGTCGCAGGCAGCGGGCGTGGCGGCAGGATCAATTCGCTGTAGTTCGTCAGCGCCTGCGGCCGGATGCCGCGGTAGGCGAGATAGGCGGCGACCGCCGGAGCGGCGCAGACCAGCAGCACGGCAAACATCTGCCAGCGGCCGTGCGACGTGCGCCGGGCGTCGGGCGTCGCGGCCTCGGGCGAGGGTAGCGAGTGGACGCTGAAGCTGAGCAGCGCGGCCGCTTCAGGCGGCGCGGCGGCGTTGGCGGGGGCGGACGATTCGAAACCAGACATAGAGGAAGGCGATCACCGTGCCGATGGCGAACCACTGAAAGGCATATCCGTAGTGCTTTTGCACATCGGTGGCGGGCGGCGGCCAATGCCGCTCGAGGCCGTCGTGGGAATTGCTGCCGGTGGCGCTCTCGACCACCGCGAGCGGCAGCAGGTCGAGCCCTGCCTCGCGGGCGAACGACAGGGGATCGACATTTTGCCGGATCGGCCCGCTTGCGGCCGCGCTGAACTCGAACATCCGCGACGGCGCCAAGGCGACACTGCCGTCGATCTCGACACGCCCCGGCGCCGTCGAGAGCGGCGGCAGGGCCGTGCGCTGGTCGAAGTGGCGTGCGACCCAGCCGCGCTGCACGAGCACGGCCTGGCTCGATCCGTCCAGCAGCAGCGGCGTGACGACGAAAAAGCCGACCTTGCCGTCCATCTGCCGGTTGTCGAGAAAGACCGTACGTCCCTCCGCCCACTGGCCCGCAAGGCGCACCCGCCGGAAGGTCTGCGCCGGGGCCTCGTCGGCGCGGCGTGCCAGCGCCGAGGCGGCGAGCGCGGGCTCGTGGATGCGCGCCTCGAGCGAGGCCTGCAGCGCGAGCTTCCGCGCGGCACGGTCGAGTTGCCAGACGCCGAGCCACAGCGCAAGAGCGACGCCGCCCAGCGCGGCGAGCAGTACGACCGCCTCGCGCCAGCGGCGGCTTGGCGGCGACGCCGCCAACTCGCGAGGCCGCGGCTCGTCGGCTGCGTTCACGCGGCGCCGGCTGACGGCGCCGCGTTGGCCCGGCGCCGATAATCGCGAGCCATGAACCTGCTCGTCGCTGTCGCGTTCGCCGCCATCCTCGGCGCCCTGATCCTCGCCGGCATCTTCATGATTCGCGGCGGCGACGGCGCCTCGAAAAGCGGCCGCATGATGCGCGCCCTAGCCGTGCGCGTCGCGGTCTCGATCGCACTGTTCGTGTGCATCCTGTTCGCCTGGCGGTTGGGCTGGATCCACCCGACGGGTATTCCGTTCGGGCGCTGACGCAAGGCGGGCACGCGGCGCTCTGCCCCGCGGCTACAGCCAGTAGACGACGATGTAGAGGCCGAGCCACACGATGTCTACGAAGTGCCAGTACCAGGCGGCGCCCTCGAAGCCGAAGTGACGATCCGGCGTGAAGTGACCACGCATGATGCGGATCGTGATGAACAGCAGCATCAGCATGCCGACGAACACATGGAACCCGTGGAAGCCGGTCAGCATGAAGAAGGTCGAGCCATACGCACCTGAGCTGAGCTTGAGGTTCAGCTCGGTGTAGGCATGCGTGTACTCGTAGCCCTGAAAGCCCAGGAACGTCATGCCGAGCAGCACCGTGAACCACATGAAGACGATGGCCCGCGCGCGGTGGTTGGCGACCAGCGCGTGGTGCGCGATCGTCACCGTCACGCCGGACGAAAGCAGGATCGCCGTGTTGAGCGTCGGGATCGGCCACGGACCCATGGTCGCGAATGGATCGACGATGCCCGCGGGCGAGCCCGTGTAGCCGGCGGCGACGCTCGGCCAGACCGCCTTGAAGTCGGGCCAGAGCACGGCGTTCTCGATGCTGCCGAGGTTGGGCAGCGCGTGCAGCCGAACCCAGTAGAGGGCGCCGAAGAAGGCGCTGAAGAACATCACTTCCGAGAAGATGAACCAGCTCATGCTCCAGCGGAACGAGACAGCACGTTGGCACGCATCGCCGATGACCTACCAGGCCGATGGCCGGCAATATGTTGCGGTGGCGGCGAACTCCGGCATCATTGCCTTCGCTCTGTCACAA
>JAYSMB010000406.1:0-2615 GCA_043725065.1 Burkholderiales bacterium | reverse complement strand
GCAGGGCACGGACGATACGGTTGACCATGAAGTAGACGCCGAGCTCGGACTTGCTCAGTTGCGCCGAAGCCGCCGCCGGCAAGGCGAGCGAGTAGGCGGCGCCGGCCACCGAGACCGGCAGCATCTTCCAGCCGAGGCGCAGGCCGGGGCGCAATGCCGCCCATTCGAGCAGCGACGCGCCCTGGCCTTCTGCCGCCAGGTCGGTGAGCAACCAGCGCCAGCCAAGCACGGCGAGCACGGCGGAAGCGGCGAACTGGAGCAGCACGAAAGCAAGCACGCTGGTCGCGAATGCCCAGCACGCGGCGATGAGGAGTGCGTAGACGAGTACCTCGACGCGCGACCAGCGATTGAGCTGCTGTGTCGCCTGCAGATACCAGGTGGCCGGCCAGCCGAGAACGCAAGCGAGCGCAGCGATCGAGAGCGAGTCGACAAGCACGTGCTGCTCCTCGCGAGAAGCCCAGCGAACCGCCACGAAGGCGAGCAGCACGGCCGGCAGCGAGAGCGCGAGACGAGCCGTGAAGACCTGCTGCGCGAGTTGCCAGCGGCGTGGCGCGTCGGCGCCGACCGCCAGCCGCGTCGCCGCGGCGAGAAAGCCGCCTTCGACCAGCGTGGCCAGCAGCCCGGCCCAGATCAGGATGAAGCCGAGCCGCCCGAACTCGTCGGCGCCGATGCGAGACGCGACGAGCGGCAGCACGAGCAAGGGCAGCGCGAGCCGAACCGCCGCCGCCGCATAGACCTGCGGCAGGGCAGTCAGCAAGCGCGGGGCCGGCGCCGTCATGCTCCCTCTCGCTTGATCACGAGCCGCGCCGCGCAGTCGACGCGATGCGGATACACCGGCTCGGCTGGCGCCGCGAAGTACTCGTCGACGGCCTGCCGCGCACCCTCCGCGCGCGGCGTTCGCGTCAGCTCGAGGCCGGCACGGGCCAGGGCGCTCTTGATCATCTGCTTCATGGCAATCGGCGGCTCGGGTTCTCGCGGGGGCCGACGGGCGCTAGGGCAAGGCTCGCGCCCGGCCGCGCCGGGCCGGCAAAGCCGCGCGATTGTGGCATCGGCCCGCCTTCACGCCGCGGCGAAGACGGCGGCGATGCCGGCCGTCGTCACCGACCAGGCCGAAGCGTCCTGCGCCGCCTGGAAGGCCTGGACGATGGCCGGTTCGTCGTGCTTCAGGCGCTCGAGGCAGTCGGCGACCGCGCCGGCGCTGCGCTCCTTCAGCAGCAGAGCGTCGAGGCCGAAGCGGCGCATGAAGTCGCCAAGGTCGCCGACATCGGCGCAGATGAAGACACGGCCGTGGTTGAGAAGCGAGAACAGCGCACCCGACTGCGAGGCTTCGCGGTACGGCAAGATGAAGACGACGTTTCGCGAGAGCAGCCGCAGCAAACGCGGTGCGCCGAGAAAGCCATCTTCGATGCGAACGCCGAGCGCCGCGATTTCGTCGCGCAGGGCATGCAGTTCGGGTGCCCATGCGCCGTAGATTTCCAGTTCGAGGCCCAGGGCACGGATGCGCTGCGAGCGCGCCAGCTCGGCGAACAGCTCGATCCCTTTGTAGGGCTTGATGGTGCTCCAATAGACGAGAGCCTCCGGCGCGCCTGCCGTCGCATAGCGGGTCGGCGCGAGCCCGGGAACCACCGGCGAAAGCCCGTGCGAAAAGACTCTCGACTTCGCGAGCAAGTGCTCTCCGTAGCGGGCAATGAAGTCGTCGCGTGTGAATCGGCTCGCGAAGACCAGCGTTCGGGCCAGCCGCGCGATGCGTTCGGTCGGCGCATGACGGCGGCCTTTGAACCCGTGCGGAACCGCGTTGTGCACGGTAAAGACGAGGCGGCTGCGCATTGCCCACAGAAACGGCATCTCCAGCGGCCACCACGCGCTGAACTGCAGGTTGATGGCGTCGTAGCGATGGCGCCGGCACCACAAGCCGACGAGCAAGGCAAGGTAGGCGAGCGCGCCCCGCCAGCGCGGCGCAACGGTTCCCGAGATCGCGCGGTCGTGCACCTCGGCGCCGGGGAGTTTCTTCATCGCATCGAGGAACTCGCCGTTGTAGCGGGTGCGCGAACCGTAGAACTCGATCTCGATGCCTTCGCCGGTCAGCGCCGAGGCAAGCTGATAGTCGTAGGGCAGTACGAAAGAACCCCCGTCGACAAGCGCGACTCTCACGATCGCAGGCGGCCGGCGCAGTTCACAGCACAGTTCACGCGGCGCTCAATGCGCAAACCAGTAGCGGCGACCGAGCGTGTACGCGAGCTCTCCTGTGCGCTCGCCGATGTCTTGCGCCGGATTGCCGCCGACGATGCGCATGGCCGGCACGTTTTTCGTGACGACCGAGCCGGCCATCACGACCGAGCCGGCGCCGAGCTGCACGCCCGGCATGACCATGGCGCCGGCGAACACGACGGCGTAGTCGCCGATCTCGACCGGCTTGCCACGCGCCGCGAAGCCGGCGTCGTTCACGTCGTGGCCGAGCGTGTAGATGCGAACGTCGTGGGCGATCGAAACGTTCTGGCCGATCGCGATGCCGGCCCGGTTGTCGAGGTAGACGCCGCGGTTGACGAGCGTGCCCGCGCCGATCTTCAGCCGCCCGACGTGGAAGAAGCGGACGCCTCCCTGTACGGTGGCCGAGC
>JAYSMB010000405.1:0-2947 GCA_043725065.1 Burkholderiales bacterium | reverse complement strand
AGATCGGCCTCGCCGACAAGGCCGACGCGCCGATCGACGCACTCTCGCACGGTGAACAACGCGCGCTCGAAGTCGGCCTCGCCATCGCGAGCCGGCCTCGCCTCGTGCTTCTCGACGAGCCGATGGCGGGCATGGGGCACGACGAATCTCGTCGCATGGAGACGCTGATCGCGCGCCTGAGAAAAAGCACGACGGTGCTCCTGATCGAGCACGACGTCGACGCCGTGTTCCGCCTGGCCGACCGCGTCTCGGTGCTGGTGAGCGGGCAGGTGATCGCCAGCGGCACGCCCGAGGCGGTGCGCAGCGATGCCGGCGTGATCGAGGCCTATCTGGGCGAAGAATGAGCACCGTCGCCGCAACCGCCGTCGCCGCCGAACCTCTGCTCGACGTGCGCGCGCTGCACGCCGGCTACGCCGCGAGCGAAGTGCTGCATGGTGTCGACCTCCATGTCCGTGCCGGCGAAGTAGTGGCCTTGCTCGGCCGCAACGGCATGGGCAAGACGACGCTGGTGCGGGCCATCACCGGGCTTAACCCGGCGCGCAGCGGGCAGGTCGTCTTTCGCGGCGAGCGCGTCGAGGCCGAGCCGCCGCATCGCATCGCTCGGCGTGGCATCGGCCTCGTGCCCGAAGGCCGACAGATCTTTGCCAACCTCACCGTGCTCGAGCATCTGAGTGCGTTCGAGCGGCCAGACGCTACGAAGCCTGGCTGCGGCAGCCCCGCCGACCGCATCGGCCGCGTGTTCGAGCTGTTCCCACGTCTGTTCGAGCGGCGCAGCCACCTCGGCAACCAGCTCTCGGGCGGCGAGCAGCAGATGCTGGCGATCGGCCGCGCCCTCGTCACCGAGCCGCTCCTGCTGATCCTGGACGAAGCGACCGAAGGCCTGGCGCCCCTCTTGCGCCAGGAGATCTGGCGCTGCCTCGCCGCGCTGCGCGCCAGCGGCCAGGCGATCCTCGTGATCGACAAATACGTGCAGCGTCTGATCCAGCTCGCCGACCGGCATGTCATCCTAGAGAAAGGCCGCGTCGCGTGGACCGGCACCTCGGCTGAGCTCGACGCCGACGCGTCGATCTGGCAAGGTTATCTGGGAGTGTGAAGACGATGACGTTCGCAAGCGATCCCGAGATCGACAAGGCCTACCGGCCGAGCGCGGCGCTGGCGCCTGGCGTGTTCGAGGCGAACCTGGCGCTCTACCGCGAGCGCTCGGCCGAGGCCTACCTGTCGCTGCCGCACGAGCGCGACCTATGCTACGACCCGCAACAAAGCGGCCAGTGCCTCGATATCTTTCCCGCGCCGGGGCCGGGATTGAAGCCGGTGTTCGTCTTCATCCACGGCGGCTACTGGCGGATGCTGAGCAAGAACGAGTCGACCTTCATGGCCGGCGCGCTGACGCGCCGCGGCATCAGCATCGTCGCCGTCGACCACACGCTGGCGCCAGCGGTGAAACTTGAAGAGATCGTTCGACAAGTGCGGGCATCGATCGCGTGGCTGTATCGAAACGGAAACCAGTACGGCATCGATCCGGAGCGCATCTTCGTCGGTGGCAGCTCGGCCGGCGGCCATCTCACGGGCGCGATCGTTTCAGGCGGCTGGCGCGAAGCGATGGGCCTGCCCGAGAACGTGATCAAGGGCGCGATGCCGGTGAGCGGCATCTTCGACCTGGCGCCGCTGGCCAAATCGTTCGTCAACGAATGGATGAAGTTCGACGACGCGCAGATTCAGAAGCTGAGCCCGATCCATCACCTGCCGCCCGCGCCTTGCAAGATGATCGTCGCCTGGGGCGCCGAGGAGACGAGCGGTTTTCACGAGCAGTCGCACGCGTGGCTCGCTGCCTGGCGCGGCGCCGACTTTGCCGGGACGGATCTGATGGTGCCGGGCCGCCACCACTTCGACATCGTGCTCGACTGGTGCGAGCCGGATTCGACGATGACGCGCGCCCTCGCAACGATGGTCCTCGGATGACTTGCCATGGTTGACCTGCCGCCCATCGAGCTGCAAGCCCCCGACATCGGCCGCTGGAAAGATGGCGGCACCGGCGTCGACTGGGTGCACGTGCTCGACTCGGGCCGCCCCGGCCCGCGCGTGATGGTGCAGGCGCTGACCCATGGCAACGAGTTCTGCGGCGCCATCGCGCTCGACTGGCTGCTCGCGAGCGGTTTCCGCCCGCGGCGCGGCACCCTGACGCTGTCCTTCGCGAACGTCGAGGCCTTCGCCCGCTTCGACCCAATCGACCCGTTTCCCTCGCGCTTCATCGACGAGGACTACAACCGCGTCTGGTCCGACGACACGCTCTTCGGCCCGCGCGATTCGCTCGAGCAGCGTCGCGCCCGACTGCTGAGGCCGTTCGTCGACGCGGCCGAGTTGCTGCTCGACATCCACAGCATGAGCGAACCCTGCCGCCCGTTGATGGTGTGCGGCACGGTCGAGAAGAACCTGGCCTTCGCGCGCCAACTCGGCGTGCCGGGCGACCTGCTCATCGACACCGGCCATCCGTCCGGCATGCGAATGGTCGACCGCGGCGGCTTCGGCGACCCCGCGAGCCCGAAGCGAGCCTTGCTGATCGAATGCGGCCAGCACTGGGAGCGAGCCGCCGCCGACGTCGCCATCGACGCGCTCGTGCGCTTCCTCGGCCTCACCGGCGCGGCCGACGCGACCTGGGTACAAGCGAACGCGCGGCTACCGCTGCCGCCGGTGCAGCGCCTGGTGCGCGTGACCGAGCCGGTGGTGGCGAAGAGCGCCGACTTCCACTTTCTCGTGCCGACCGTGGGACTCTCTGTCGTGCCGAAGGCCGGCACGCCGATCGCGCAAGACGGCGATCACGTCTGGACGACGCCCTACGACGAAGCCGTGCTGGTGATGCCGGGAACGCGCAATCTCAAGCCGGGAGGGACGGCCGTGAGGTTGGGGCGGTTCGAGACTTGAACCGCAGTCGCCGCGACATCACTTCTTT
>JAYSMB010000404.1:0-6474 GCA_043725065.1 Burkholderiales bacterium | reverse complement strand
CATCGATCTGCCGGCTTCGAGCGTGGCTGCGGCGCGCCGGATCCGCAAGGGCGCGGGCGACGCGATCAGGAAGCACGTCGAGTCGCTCGGCGGCACGATCGCGCCGGCGCTCGCGGCGCAGATCGAGGATGTCGCGCGGCGCGGCAGCACGCCGCTCGTCGTCGCCGAAGGAGCGAAGGCGCTCGGCGTCGTCGAGCTCAAGGACATCGTCAAGGGCGGCATCAAGGAGCGCTTCGCCGAGCTGCGCCGGATGGGCATCAAGACCATCATGATCACGGGCGACAACCGTCTCACCTCCGCCGCCATCGCCGCCGAGGCCGGCGTCGACGACTTTCTGGCCGAAGCGACGCCCGAGGCCAAGCTGAAGATGATCCGCGAGTACCAGGCCGAAGGGCGGCTGGTGGCGATGACCGGCGACGGCACCAACGACGCGCCGGCGCTCGCCCAGGCCGACGTGGCGGTGGCGATGAATACCGGCACCCAGGCCGCGAAAGAGGCCGGCAACATGGTCGACCTCGACTCGAACCCGACCAAGCTGCTCGAGGTCGTTGAGACCGGCAAGCAGCTGCTGATGACGCGCGGTTCGCTCACGACCTTTTCGATCGCCAACGACGTGGCCAAGTATTTCGCCATCATCCCGGCCGCATTCGCGACGACCTATCCGCAGCTCGCAGGACTCGACGTCATGCGGCTCACGAGCCCATCGTCGGCGATCCTCTCGGCCGTCATCTTCAACGCGATCATCATCGTCTTCCTCATCCCGCTTGCGCTCAAAGGCGTCAAGTACCGCCCCGCACCGGCCGCCGAGCTGCTGCGCCGCAATGTGCTGATCTACGGCGTCGGCGGCCTCATCGTGCCGTTCATCGGCATCAAGCTGATCGACCTCGTGCTGTCGGTCACCCATCTGGTCTGAACTCGCAATGAACACCCCCCTTCGTCCCACGCTCGTCCTGTTCCTTCTGCTCTCACTGATCACCGGCGTTGTCTATCCACTCGCGGTCACGGGGGTCGCGAAGCTGGCTTTTCCGAAACAGGCCGCCGGCAGTCTGGTCGAGCGCGATGGCAAGGTCGTCGGCTCGACGCTGATCGGCCAGAGCTTCAGCGACCCCAAGTACTTCTGGAGCCGGCCCTCGGCCACTTCGCCGATGGCCAACAACGCGGGCAGCTCTGGCGGCTCGAACCTCGGACCGTCGAATCCGGCGCTGTTTGACGCCGTCAAGGCGCGCGTTGCCGCCCTGCGAGCGGTTGACCCGGGCAATGCCGCACCGGTTCCGGTCGATCTGGTCACCGCGTCGGCCAGCGGGCTCGATCCCGACGTCAGCCTCGCAGCCGCCCAATTCCAGGCGGCGCGTGTCGCGCGCACGCGGGGCATGCCGGTCGAACGCGTTCGCGAGCTCATCGCCCAACACGCACAGGCGCAGATGCTGGGTTTCCTCGGCGAGCCGCGCGTCAACGTGCTCGAGCTCAACCTCGCCCTCGATGCCGTGGCCGGGCCGTGACGAAGTGATGCCGGCATGCGCTGGTATGCATCGACCCGATCCTAGAATCGCCCGGTCGCATCCGGGGAATGAGCTTCCAGAACATGCCCGCGCTGAAACGGTACTGGGGCTCTCCGGCGCCCCTCGGCATCATCGCGGTGGCCGGCGTATCCATGTGGTGGATGTTCCGTCGCGCGAAATGGTTGTAGTTGTCGGTCCGATGTCGGCATGAACGACGACGCGCGCCCCGACCCCGACGCGCTGATCGAGCGCATCCGCGAGGACGAGGCGAAGGCCGGGCGCGGCAAGCTGCGCATTTACTTCGGCTCGTCGGCGGGTGTCGGCAAGACTTATTCGATGCTGGTCGCGGCGCGCGCCGCGAAGCAGGCGGGCATCGATGTCGTTGCCGGCGTGGTCGAGACGCACGGCCGTGCCGAGACCATCGCGCAGTTGCGGGGCCTCGACGTGCTGTCGCGCAAGGCGATTGCCGCCGACGGCAAGGCAGCGCTCGCCGAGTTCGATCTCGACGCCGCGCTGGCGCGCCGGCCCAGCCTGATTCTGATCGACGAGCTCGCCCATTCCAACGTCGCCGGCTCGCGCCACCCGAAGCGCTGGCAGGACGTGGAAGAGCTGGTCGCCGCCGGCATCGACGTCTGGACCACGCTCAACGTCCAGCACCTCGAAAGCCTGAACGACGTGGTCGGCGGCATCACCGGCATCCGCGTTCACGAGACCCTGCCCGACACCTTCTTCGACCGCGCCGACGAGGTCGTTCTCGTTGACACGCCGGCCGACGAATTGCTCGCCCGGCTCAAGGCCGGCAAGGTCTACGGCGAAGCGCAGGCCGATCGCGCCGCGGCGAATTTCTTCCGCAAGGGCAACCTGATGGCGCTGCGCGAGCTGGCGCTGCGCCGGACCGCCGACCGGGTCGAAGACGACGTCCAGGCCTATCGCGTCGAGCGCGCGATCGGCCGTGTCTGGAAGACCGAGAGCGCCGTGCTGTGCTGCGTCGGCCCGAGCGAAGGCGGCGAGCACATCGTGCGCAGCGCCGCTTTGCTCGCGCAGCAACTGGCCGTCTCGTGGCACGCCGTCTACGTCGAGACGCCGGCCTTGCAGCGCCTGCCTAACGAGCGACGTGAGCGGATCCTGCGCGCCGTGAAGCTTGCCGGAGATCTTGGCGCCGTCACGGCGGTGCTGCCGAGCGCGAGCGTGGCCGCCGCGGTGGTTGAGCACGCCCGCCAGCACAACCTCTCGAAGATCGTCATGGGCCACAACCAGGCGAGTATCTGGCGACCGGCCGGCACGCTGGCCCAGCAGCTCGGCCGTCTGGCGCCGGACGTCGACCTGATCGAGATTGGCGCGCCAGCGCGTGCCGGGCGCGCGGCTCCTGCAGCCACCGGCGGCGTGGCCTCGACCGGCACGTCTTTCCAGCCGGCGGGCTACGTCGTCGCCGCCGCCGCCTGCGCATTGGTCACGGTCATTGCACTGCCGCTCGAATCCGTGCTCGACCTGCCGAACATCGTCATGCTGTTCTTGCTGGCGGTGCTCGGTGTCGCCTTGCGCTTCGGCCGCGGGCCGGCCGCGCTTGCGTCGCTGCTCAACGTCGCCGCCTTCGACTACTTCTTCGTTCCGCCCACGCTCTCGTTCAGCGTCGCCGACGTCCAGTACGTATTGACCTTCGGCGTGATGCTCGCGGTCGGCCTGATCGTCGGCCAACTCACCGCCGGGCTGCGCTACCAGGCCCGGATCGCGACCCATCGCGAGCGCCGTTCGCATTCGCTGTTCGAAGTGGCGCGCGACCTGTCCAGCGTGCTGACGACCGAACAGGTGGTGGAGGCGGCCGAAGAAGCGGTAGCGCGCGAATTCCATGCCCGCGCCCACATCTTCGTGCTCGACACCGACGATCGTTTGCACTCGGTCGCGCCGCCGCCCCAGGGCGAAGGCCCCGACGCCGGCACCGCGCGCTGGGCCTTCGATCACGCGCAGGCGGCCGGCCTGGGCACCGACACCCTGCCGGGCAGCGCCTGGCTCTACCTGCCGCTGAAAGCACCCATGCGAGCCCGCGGCGTGCTCGCGCTCAAACCCGAGGAGCCGCGCCTGCTGCTGGTGCCGGAACAGCGCCGCCAGCTCGAGACTTTTGCCGCGCTCACGGCGATTGCGCTCGAGCGCGTCCACTACGTCGATGTGGCGCAGAGCGCGACGGTGCAGATCGAATCCGAGCGCCTGCGCAGCTCGCTCCTGGCCGCGCTCTCGCACGATCTGCGTACGCCGCTCGCGGGCCTGGTCGGTCTGGCCGAGAGCCTGCGCCTGACCAAACCGGCGCTCAGCGCGGAGCAGAACGAGATTGCCGAGGCGTTGCAAAGCGAAGCCGTTCGCATGAACACGCAGGTCAACAACCTGCTCGACATGGCGCGGATCGAGAGCGGCGAAGTGCGCTTGCGCCGCGAATGGCATTCGATCGAAGAGATCGTCGGCAGTGCCGTGCGCGCGACCGCGCGGGTGCTCGCACCGCGCACGATTTCGACCCCGCTGGCCGCCGGCCTGCCGCTGGTCGAGTGCGATGCCGTCCTGATCGAGCGCGTCGTCATCAACCTGCTCGAGAACGCCGCCAAGTACACGCCGCCTTCGGCCCACGTCCGCATCTCGGCGCGCGCAGACGAAGAGGCGATGCGCATCACCGTGGCCGACGACGGCCCTGGCGTTCGCGCCGGTCAGGAGGACGCGATCTTCGAGAAATTCACGCGCGGGGCGCGCGAATCGGCGGTTGCCGGGGTCGGACTCGGCCTTGCCATTTGCAAGGCGATCGTCGAAGCGCACGGCGGCACGATCGCCGTCGCGAACCTCGCCGCGGGCGGCGCTGCGTTCAGCTTCAACCTGCCGCTCGGCACGCCGCCCGCGTTCGATGCCGGCGGCGAGGTGCCGGGCCAGGCCCCTCTCGAGGCCGCGCCCGCGGCTGCCGCGTGATGGCCGAGGCGGCGCCGGTCGTTCTCCTGGTCGAAGACGACCGCCATATCCGGCGCTTCGTTCGCACCTCGCTCGAAGCCGAAGGCTGGCGCGTGTTCGAGACCGAGACGGTGAAGCAAGGCCTGGTCGACGCGGCGACGCGCCGGCCCGACCTCGTCATCGTCGATCTCGGCCTGCCCGACGGCGATGGCACCGATCTGATCCGCGAACTGCGCGGCTGGTCGCAGGTGCCGGTGATCGTGCTTTCGGCGCGCTCCGACGAGCAGGACAAGGTGCGCGCCCTCGACGCCGGCGCCGACGACTACATCGAAAAGCCCTTTGGCGTGTCGGAACTGCTGGCCCGCGTACGCGCCAACATGCGCCGCCACCAGAGCGCGCGCGGCGGCGACGCCGCCTCGACGGTGACGCTGGGCGACATCGAGATCGACCGCGCGGCACGAATCGTTCGCAAGGCCGGGGTCGAAGTCCACCTGACGCCGATCGAGTACCGCCTGCTCGGCGTGCTGGTTGCCAACGCCGGTCGCGTGCTCACGCACCGGCACCTTCTGCGCGAAGTGTGGGGACCCTCGCACGTCGAGCATAGTCACTACCTGCGAGTCTTCATGGGCAGCTTGCGCCACAAGCTCGAAGACGACCCGGCGCAACCGAAGATGCTGGTCACCGAGACGGGCGTGGGGTACCGCCTGATCGCCGGCTGACGACGGCGCCGGGGCGCCTCTTTTCGGGTAGAGCAACGGAACTTTACAGATCGGGGGCAAGCCCGGTCGGCGCCAGGGCCGCGGCGCGCGTTGTCATGGGATCGCGGCGTCGGTCGCACCCGGAATTCATCATGAAGCTGCATCGCCTGCTTTGCGCCGTCGTCCTCGCCACGGCTCTGCCCCTGGCCGCCGAGGCGGCGGTCTTCGTCTCGGTCAACATCGCCCCGCCGCCGCTGCCCGTGTACGTGCAGCCGCCGATCCCGTCGGAGGGCTATCTGTGGACGCCCGGCTACTGGCGCTGGGACCCGATCTCAGCCGACTATTTCTGGGTGCCCGGCACCTGGGTCGCGCCGCCCGCCGTCGGCCTGCTCTGGACGCCAGGCTGGTGGGGCTGGGGCGGCGGTGGCTATTTCTGGACCGGCGGCTACTGGGGCTCGCGCGTCGGCTTCTACGGCGGCGTCAACTACGGCTATGGCTACATCGGTAGCGGCTACCAGGGCGGCTACTGGCGCGGCGGCATCTTCAACTACAACCGCAGCGTCAACAACATCAACACGACGATCATCCACAACGTCTACAACACGACGGTCATCGAGAACCACACACGCGTCAGCTTCAACGGCGGGCAGGGTGGACTGCTGGCGCGCCCGGGTCGGGAAGAGCGCCTGGCGAACACCGAGCATCACTTTGCGCCGACGCCCCTGCAACAACAACACGAGCGGGTGGCGATGCGCACGCCCGAGCAGCGGGCATCGTTCAATCATGGCGCGCCGACCCTCGCGGCGATGCCGCGCCCGGCGGACCCGCGCGGCGCCGACGCGATGCACGGCCGGCCGGGGCAGGAGCGACCTGCCAACAGCGTGCCGCCACCGCCGCGGCGCGAACTCGCTCGCGGCGAGGTGTCGCCGGGGCAGGCCCCGCATGACCGGCGCGGCGAGCGGCCCGAGTTCTCGGCGCAACGCGGCCCCGTCCCGGCGCAGCAGCTCCACGAGCAACCGCAGGGGCAGCCTCGCCAGCCGGCACAAGTGGAGCCGCGCCCGCAGGCGCAGGTGGCGCAGCACCAGCAACCGCAGCCGCGCCCCGAGGCGCCGCACGCCGAACGACCGCAACAACAACAAGCGCAACCGGGCCGCGCCGAGCCGGGCAACGAACATCGTGGCGGCGCCGCTGGCGCCAAGCCCGAGGGCGAACGCTGATGTGCGAGCGCCGCGCATCTTGCGCGGCGCCGTCCGTCTCTAGTGTAGTGTTGCAATCTTTCGGGAACATATTTGCCTGTTGCCTCTCCAATGGTCTACTGCGACCAGCGGAGAGTGCGAGTGCGAATTGCCCCCGAG
>JAYSMB010000403.1:0-11405 GCA_043725065.1 Burkholderiales bacterium | reverse complement strand
ACCCATGTACATGCGGTTCTTCGGCCTGAAGCAGGAGCCGTTCTCCCTCGCCCCCGACCCGCGCTACCTCTACATGAGCAAGCGCCACCGCGAGGCGCTCGCGCACCTGCTGTATGGCGTGGGCGGCGGCGGCGGCTTCGTCCTGCTCTCGGGCGAGATCGGCGCCGGCAAGACCACCGTCTGCCGCTGCTTTCTGGAGCAGATTCCGAACCGCTGCAACGTCGCCTATATCTTCAATCCTAAGCTCACGGTCACCGAGCTGGTCAAGTCGATCTGCGACGAGTTCAGGATTCCGGTCGACGTGCCGCGCGGCCAGCCGGCGACGGTCAAGACCTACGTCGACGCGCTCAACGGGTTCCTGCTCAAGACCCACGCGGTCGGCCAGAACAACGTGCTCATCATCGACGAGGCGCAGATGCTCTCGGTCGACGTGCTCGAGCAACTGCGCCTGCTCACCAATCTCGAGACCAACGAACGCAAGCTGCTTCAGATCGTCCTGATCGGCCAGCCCGAGCTGCGCACGATGCTCGAGCGACCCGAACTCGAGCAACTGGCGCAGCGCGTGATCGCCCGCTTTCATCTCAACGCGCTGTCGTCGAAGGAGACCGAACACTACATCCGGCACCGGCTCTCGGTCGCGGGCATGACGCGCGCCATTCCGTTCGACCGCAAGGCGCTGCAACGCATCCACGAGATCGCGCGTGGCGTGCCGCGGCGCATCAACCTGCTGTGCGACCGGGCCATGCTCGGCGCCTACGCGCACGGCAAGCACCAGATCGACAGCGAGGTGATCGAGAAATCGGCGCGCGAGGTGTTCGGCAAGTCCGAGCCGTCCGGGCCCGACCGCTCGCGTCTCGGCTCGAGCGCCGGGCTCGGCCTGTTCGTCGCCACCGGCGTCGCGCTCACGGCCCTGCTGGTATTCGCGGTCTATGGCGCGTACCGCAAGTTCGCGACGCCTGCGCCGCCGGTGGCGGCCGCGCAGGCGGCGGCGCATGCGAGTGCGGCATCGGGCGCGCTGGTACCGGCTTCGCAGGCGAGTTCCGCGTTGGCGGCGAGTGGGGCCGCTTCGGCAGCGGCTGCTTCGGCGCCCGCGGCGTCCGCGGCCTCAGCTTCAGCGCTTGCGGAGTCTTCGCCTGTCATGTCTTCGCTCGCGTCTCCAGCATCGGCCGGCAGTGCCTCGACCCCGGCACGAGCAGCGGCTGGCGCGAGCGCAGCGTCGGCTCCGACGGCCGCCGCATCGGCCGCGCCCGCCGCGTCGGCATCGGCCGCGCCCGCGCTGTCGGCCGCCATCCTGGGCGCGGCCGAATTGAAGGCGCGATGGAAGACGCTGGGCCGCGACGAGAAGACGGCCTGGCGCGAGCTCGCGCCGATGTGGAACGTGAGTCTCGGCGAGGGCGATGCGTGCGCCGCCGCGGCCAGACAGCAAGTGCGCTGCTTCAAGTTCGCGAGCACGCTGGCGCTGGTGAGAAGCCTGGGCCGACCCGGCTTCATGAGCCTGCACGACGATGCCGGCCGGACCACGACGGTCGTCCTCGTCGGCCTCGGCGGCGACAGCGCGACGCTGCTGGTCGATGGCCACGCGCAAGCGGTCTCGCTCGCCGCGCTGGGCAAGCTCTGGCAGGGCGAGTTCGGTACCTTGTGGCGGATGCCGGTGGGTTATACGACCGCGGTCGCCGAAGGCGCGTCGGGCCCGCTCGTCGACCGACTCGCGACGCAGCTTGCGGCGCTGGCCGGCGAGCCACCGCCCGCGCCGAATCAGACCATGGACGCGGCCCTGCGCACCAGGGTCGCACGCTTCCAGACGGCGCATGGGCTCAACGCGGTGGGCAAGGCGGGACCCACGACCTTCATGCAACTCAACCGTGCCACCGGCGTCGACGAGCCGAAGCTCGACACCGTCGCGCACTGACCGCCGCGAGGATCAGGCATGTCGTACATCCTCGATGCGCTGCGCCGCGCCGATGCCGAACGCGAGCGCGGCGAAGTGCCTGGCCTGCACACGCAGCAGTTCGGCGCGCTGCCCGACGACGACGAAGCGCCGCGCCGGCCCCGCTTGCTGATCGGCACGATCGTGGTCCTCGTACTCGCACTCGCGGGCGTGCTCGCGTGGAACTTCCTTGGCGGCGGCGAAGCCGCGCCGAAGACGGTGGTGGCGCAAACGCCGATGCCGGTGACTCTCTCGCCCGTGCTGGCAACGGCCGCGTCGCAGGCACCGATCGTGGCGCCGGCCGCGAGCCCGCTCCCGAACAGCGCGGTGAAGGAAACGGTCGCTACGCGCGCGCCGGGCAAGCCGCAGGTTCGAAGAGAGGCTCCCGCCGAATCGTCGGCCGCCCCCGCCAGCGATCGCATCTACACACAGGCCGAGCTGCCGGAAGCGATCCGCCGCAGCCTGCCGAAGATCGCTTTCGGCGGCGCGAGCTACAGCGGCGACAAGGCGAGCCGGATGGTGATCCTGAACGGCCAGGTCTTCCACGAGGGCGACACCGTCGCCCCGGGGCTGGTTCTGAAGCAGGTCAAGCAGAAAGGCGCGGTGCTGGCCTACAAAGGCTATCGCTACGAGCTCGGGTTCTGACCAGACCTCGGACTAGAAACGTCCGAAATATTCGCGTGCCTGCCAGTCTTCCTTGTCGTCGGCTTCGTCGTGGCGCGCAAGCTCCGAGCGTTTGACGCGAGTGAACCAGTCGACGACCCATGTGCCGAAGGCGGCGACCAGCCGCTGGTCGCCGGCAAGCGCATCGAGCGCGTCGCCGAGGCTCGCCGGCAGACGCACGCCGCCTTCCGCATAAGGTGCGGCCGTCGCCGGCGGCGCGGCCAGTCCGCGCTCGAGACCATCGAGCCCGGCATGGATCTGTGCGGCGACGTAGAGATACGGATTGGCGGCCGGCTCGCCGATCCGGTTCTCGATCCGCGTACCCGGGTCGCCGGCTCGGCCGAGCACGCGCAGCATCGCGCCGCGGTTGTCGCGGCCCCAGATCACGGCGTTCGGCGCCATCGCGTTGGGGCGAAAGCGGCCGTAGGCGTTGATCGTCGGCGCGCAGAACACGGCCATGCCGGGAGCGTGTGCGAGCAGGCCGGCGAGCCAGGATTCGCCGTGCGCCGAGAGCGTGTGCTGGGCATCCGCGGCGCTCGTGCCCGCGGCCGGCGCGTCGCGCGCAAACGCGTTCGCACCGGTCTCCAGATCGACCAGCGACTGGTGCAGATGCCAGCCGCTCGCCATCACGTTGACAAACGGCGGCCGGCAGACAAAGCTGGCGTGATAGCCGGCGCGGCGCAGCGCCTGCGTCACGCCGTTGCGAAAGGCGACCATGTAGTCAGCGGCCGTCAGCGCATCGGTCGCATCGAAGACGGCCTCGACCTGGCTCGGCCCGAGCTCGATCTCGAGCGACGCGAGCGGCAAGCCCAGGCCTTGCGCGGTGTGCTGGACGATGCGCAGCGGCTCGTCGACCCGATCGGCCCAGGCTTCGGAAAGCAGGTTGTAGCCGGGGTGGATCATCGTCACCGCCGGCGGCTCGCCGGGCCAGGCGGCGCGCTGCGGGGCCAGCGATGCGTCGTCGTGCGGCGCCGACGCGAGCCGATAGATGTGGAACTCGACCTCGAGCCCGCACTTCAGGCCGTAGCCCGCGGCGGCGAGCCGGTCGAGCGCGCGGCGCAGGATGTAGCGGGTGTCGATGGGCACCGGCGTCGCGTCGTCGAACCAGGCTTCGGCGCGCATCCAGCCGGTGTTCACTGCCCATGGCAGAACGCGGAAGCTCGCCGGGTCGGGCAACAGCAGCAGATTGTTCGCGAAACCGAAGCCGGGCAGCGCGTCGAGCGAGCCCGGCTCGAACACCTTGTAGGCGGCGCGGTCCGAGGTGTCCTTGAGCAGGATCGTGCTCGTCATGCCGACACCGCTGTCGAGCGCGCGCGGCACCGCCGCCGCAGTCAGCGTCTTGCCGCGCAAGGCGCCGTGCGAATCGCACCAGCCGATGCGCACGAGATCGATGCGCTCGTCGCTCAATCGCTCCGCCAGCGACGCGCACGCCGAGGCACGGGACGCGTCGGCAACTCCGCACGCTTGGGCAAACGTCGTCAAGCCGACGACCTCACGCCGACGAAACTTCGAGCGTCGATTCGCGCCGGGCCGCGGCCAGCCACGCGGCGCCCTGACGCTTTGCCGCGGCCGCGCTCGACCAATGGGCCTCCCACGAGGCCGCGGGCGCGATGCAATCGATGGTGTCGGGCCCGGTCAGCGCCGCGGCCTCGGCGTCGCTCGCCAACGCCATCGGTGGCCGGCCGCCTTCGCCTACGGTCTCGATCGCTTTCAGGAGGCTGCGGCGGTTGGCGATGATCACCTTGTCGCTGGTGCCCAGGTGCTCCTTCGTGCGATCCTGAATCGCGCCCATGCTTTCCACCGCCCACTGGTCGTGCAGGTTGATGTCTTGCTCGCCCATGCCGAGATAGGTTCGGGCGCGCTGCTCCTCCGGGTTGAAGCCCCATTGGTTGTGCCGGCCTTTGAGCGGCGCGTAGTCGGGCAGGCTGACGCAGGCCAGCCGTTGCGCGCGCATCGTCTCCTTGTCGAGCGGCTCGGCGAAGCTCGTGAAGAAGCTGTACCAGTAGGTGTGGGTGTCGTCGACCGGCACGTGCATCTGCGTGATCGTGATCGTCTCCGACAGCGGGATCACGAAGGTCGCCGGAAAGGCGGCGTGGGTGACGCGAACGTGCGTCAACGCATCGGTCATCGGCCGCAGTGCGGTGAGCCGCAACAGCCCTTCGGCGACGCTCTCGAAGCGGATCTCGGGCTGGCAGAACTCGCGCATCACGCGCGTCATCGGCCAGCGCTCGCCGGCCACGTCGCCGGCGCTCGCGGCGCGAAATTGGCGCCCGTAGGCATCGTCCAGAGATTCGTCTTCGAGATAGCGGTGCAGGAACGACGGATGCGCGGGATCGATGCCGACCTCGAAAGCCTGCAGCCAGTTGCAATTCCACAATCCCTTGAATGCGAAACTGTGGCTTGCCGGCGCGACGAACGCGTCGAAGTGCGGCAGCACCGGCGGCGTCGAGCCCTCGGGGCCGAGCCACGCGAACAGCACCCCCGAGCGTTCCCGCACCGGGTAGCTGCGCTGGCGCACCCGCTTGCACATCTGCAATGCCGCGGGTTCGGCCGGCGTCTCGAGGCAGGTACCGTCCACCGCGAATTTCCAGCCATGGAACGGGCAGCGCAAGCCTTCGGGCTCGTGCCGGCCGAAGGCGAGGTCGGCGCCGCGGTGCGGGCAGGCCCGGTCGAGCAGGCCGAAGCGGCCCTGGCCATCCCTGAACAACACGAAATCTTCGCCGAACAGGCGAACCGCCTTGACCGGCCGATCGGCCATGCGCGAGTCGAGCCGGGGGTCGAACTCGTCGAGCAGTGCCGCCGGCTGCCAGTAGCTGCGCAGCAGCGCGCCGCACGGCGTGCCCGGCCCGATGCGGGTGACGAGTTCGTTCTGGGCGGCGTGCATGCGCGGCTCTCCGATGCGAGCTGGCCAGTCTAACGGCGAGGCGCAGTGAATCGATGTAACGCGGGGACAATCGCGGTTTCAAAACGGGAAGGAACGAAATGGCGAGCATCGGATTCATCGGCGCATCGGGTTTGATGGGCCACGGCATGGCGAAGAACCTGCTCGCGAAGGGTCACGCGCTCAGCTTCACGGTGCATCGCAACCGCGAGCGGGTCGCCGATCTGGTGGCGGCCGGCGCGACCGAAGTCGCGACGCCGTCGGCGCTGGCCGCGTCGTGCGAGATGGTGTTTCTCTGCGTCACCGGATCGCCGCAGGTCGAGGCCACGATCACCGGCGCCGAGGGCCTGCTCGCCGGTGCGAAAGGCAAGAAAGGATTCGTCATCGTCGACTGTTCGACCAGCGAGCCCGATTCGACGACGCAGTTGCGCGCCGCCTGCGCGAGCGCGGGCGTGCTGCTCGTCGACGCGCCGCTTGCGCGCACGCCGGTCGAAGCCGAACTCGGCAAATTGAACGTCATGGTCGGGGCCGACGACGCCACCTTCGGGCGCATCGAGCCGGTGTTCCGCACCTTTGCCGAGAACGTTTTTCACGTCGGCGGGCCGGGCGCCGGCCACATCGTCAAGCTGCTCAACAACTTCATCGCCCAGGCGATCTGCACGGCCACGGCCGAAGCCTTCGCGGTCGGCGCACGCGCCGGCATCGACCCGAAGAAGCTGGTCGAGCTGGTCTCGGCCGGCGGCGTGAACTCGGGGCTGTTCCAGGCCATGGCCAAGACCCTGGTGGGCGACATGGCGGGGATCAAGTTCGAGCTCGACAACGCGCGCAAGGACATCCGCTACTACACACACCCACCTGGCCGAAGGCCTCGGCGTGCCGACGGTCGTCGGCGAAGCGGTACACCAATCGCTGGTCCTCGCCAGCGCACTCGGTCACGGCAAGAAGTTCGTGTCCTCACTGGTGGAAGCGCAGGAGCAGTTGACCGGAGCGAAGATCATCCCGCGCTGAGGCGCGTGCCTCTCTTCAGCTTGCGGCCGGGCCCCAGCGCATGGTGCAGGCCTCCGCACTTGTGCGGATGAGAAGACGGCGCGCCGGCGCGCCAAGCGGGTCGAGCGCTTCGGCCGTGCGCGCCGCCTCGAGCCGCTCCAACGCGGGGGCGACCAGTTCGGCCAGCGGCCGGCCGAGTTGCTTGCGAAGCGCGGTCCGGTTCGCCTCGAACTCGGCCTTGCCGACATAAGGATCGCCCCGGGCACTTTTTTCGCAGTCGGAGAGGCGCAGCCCAAGATCCAGGTCCTGATCGAGCCCGGCTTGCAGCGCCGCCGCCGCCGAGGCCAGCGGATCGGCGCCGCTGCCTGCCGGCGGCTCGCCCATCACAACGCGCAGCACTTGCGCGGCAGCGAGCGAGCGCGCCGCGATCTCCTGCCAGCGCTCCATGTCGTTCAGCTCGCGAAGTTGCGTCAGGGCCCTTTCGACCTGCGCTTCGCCGAAGCGCTGCGTCCTTGTCATGACATCGAGCTGCTGGCGCACCGCGTCGGCCCGCCCGACGAGATCGCGCCAGATGCTCAAGGCGCGTTCGCCCGCTTCTTCGATGCGCTCGCGAAACGCCGCCTTGCCCAGCGCCGACGCGTAGTTGTCGTGAGCCTCCCGAGCGAAGCGCGACAGATCCTGCACCAGCGTCTTGAGCCGCGCGTCGCCCAGCGCCGCGAGTTTGGGCGAGAGCGCCGCGAACTCCGCTTTCAGATCGCGCACTTCGTCGCCCAGCGCCTCGAGAAAACGCTCGTTGGCCAGCCCGGCCAATGCGGTCGCGGCGAGCGTCGTCGCAGCCGTGCTGTCGAGCCAGCGGCTCGATTTGGCCGGCGCCTTCGCGGACGCGCTCGCAAGTGCACGCATGAAGGACAGGTTGCCACGCCCGACCGCGATCGCGGCACCCGCCTCGAAGCCGATCGCATGAAACGCGAGATTGCCGCCGGCCGCGAGCGCCGCCACGACGGAGGCCGATCGAACCGCCGAGAGGGCGAGCGGCATGGCCGCGTCCCATTCGGCCTGGCTCGCCGGCTCGAGGGCGAGCACGCGCTCGATGACCTGCGCCGGCGGCCGTGGCGCCATGATGACCGTGACCGGTACCGGCGCGTCCAGCTCGGGCCGCGGTGGGGGCGCGGGCGCGGCCACCGGCGCGGGTCGCGCGACCGGCGCGGGTGCGGCGACCAGCGTCGGCGCGGCGATCGGCGCGCTCGCGACCGGGACTGCCGGGGCCTCGACCTCGTTGCCGGGCGCTGGCGCGGGCACTGGTACTTGTGGCGGCGCCTTGTCGTCGCCGCGCATGCGCCCGCGAACGACCTTCCAGCCGAGCCAGAAGCCAAGCAGCACCAGTCCGGCGGCGATGAACAGGGCGATTTCGATCGTCATGGCGCGTAGCTCACGCGGTAGATGGCGCCAGCGAGATCGTCGCTGACCAGAAGCGATCCGTCGGGCATCACGAGCACATCGGCGGGCCGGCCCCATACCGACTCGCGGCCGCTGGCGTCGGTTTGCAGCCAGCCTTCGATGAAGGGCTCGGGCTTGCCGGCCCGGCCTTGCGAATCGACGCTCACGCGCGCGATCGCGTAGCCGCTCTTCCTGCCGCGGTTCCACGAACCGTGCTCGGCGATGAAGATGTTGCCGCGATAGCCCGGCGGAAACTGCGTGCCGGTGTAGAAGCGCATGCCGATCGAGGCGACATGCGCGCCGAGCCTGGCGGCCGGCGCCGTGAACTCGCCGCACGCGTGCTTCGCGCCGAACTCGGGATCGGGCGTATCGCCTTGGTGGCAGTACGGAAAGCCGAAGTGCTCGCCGGCCCGCGTGACGTGATTCAGCTCGTCGCTGGGCAGATCGTCGCCGAGCATGTCGCGGCCGTTGTCGGTGAACCAGAGTGTCTTGTCGGTCGGGTTCCAGTCGAAGCCGACCGAGTTGCGAACGCCGCGGGCGATCGTCTCCACGCCGCTGCCGTCGCCATTCATGCGCAAGATGATGCCGTGCCTGTCGTCGGGCTCGCAGACGTTGCACGGCGCGCCGACCGGAACATAGAGCTTGCCGTCGGGACCGAAGGCGATGAACTTCCAGCCATGATGCCGCTCGGTCGGCAAGCGGTCGGTGACGATCGCCGGTGCCGGCGGCTGCGCCAGCCGGCCGTCGATGGCGTCGAAGCGCAGGATCTTCGAGACTGCGGCGACGTACAGGCTGCCATCGCGCCAGGCGATGCCCGAGGGCATGTTCAGGCCGCTGGCGATGGTGTGTACCGTGCCCGCCTTACCGGCCTGGAGTTCGACGGCGTAGACCTTACCCGCCTCCCGGCTGCCGACGTAAAGCACGCTCTTGCCGTCGGCGTTGCGGCCGAGTGCCATCTGCCGTGCATTGGGAACGGCGTCGGTCACCAGCGAGATGCGAAAGCCCGCGGCGATTCGCAAGGTATCGAGCTGAACGCCGGCCGCCCGGGCCGGCGCGGAAACGCCCGCGACGAGCGCCAGCGAGAGCAGGGCCGCAGTCAGGGCCGGTCGCACCAGAGGCCGGCACGGCGGCACGGCCGGAATCGAAGAGGCAGCCATCGACAGGGAAGCACCGAGATCGAAAACCAGGGAGGGTATCAGCGTCGGCGGACGAGCGTTTCGATGGCCCCTGGCGCGACCTTGACCTTGGCGCCGGCAGCGACGATCTCGGCCCACGTCACGGCATCGACCGGCACGCCGGCGGCAAGCCGCGCCGCCCGCGTTTCGCGCTCGGGCTCGCCCGGCGTCTTGACGCGGGCCATGCCCGCGCCCGGCGGCGAAGCACAGATCCAGGCAACGAAGGACTCCATCTCGCTCGCCAGGTTGGCCGCGGTGCCCAGGCGCTCAGGGTCGACGAGGATCGAGAACATGCTGTTGAGCACGCGGCGCCGGCCGTCGCCGACCGCGCCGCCGGTCGCACCGCCCGCCAGCGCGCCGCCGAGCAGCTCGCAGATCAGGGCCAAGCCGGCACCCTTGTGCTCGCCGAACGGCAGCAAGGCGCCATAGGGCTCGACCACCGTGTAGCGCGGGTCGGTGGTCGGGTTGCCGTGGTCGTCGAGGATGATTCCCGGCTCGAGGGCGACGCCCTTGTTGTAGGCGACGCGCGTCTTGCCCTGCGCGATCTTGCTGGTGGCGAAGTCGAGCACGATCGGCTCCTTGCCCGGCCGTGGAATGCCGACGCAGAACGGGTTCGTTCCGAGCCGCGCATCGCGGCCGCCGAAGGGCGCGACGATCGGCCGCGACAGGACGTTGACGAAATGGATCGAGACCAGCCCGGCGTCTATGCACTGCTCGGCCCAGTGGCCGATCCGCCCGAGGTGATGCGAGTGCGCGAGACCGACGACGCAGACGCCGTGCTGGCCGGCGCGCGCTATGCCGAGCGCCATCGCTTCGGCGCCGATCACCTGGCCGTAGCCCTGTCGACCGTCAAGCGTCAGCAAGGCGCCGCTGTCGGCGCGGACGGCGACGTGCGCATCGACCGTGAGACCGCCCTCGAGCACCGCATCGACATAGCGCGGCACCATGCCGACGCCGTGCGAATCGTGGCCGCGCAGGTTGGCCTCGACCAGGTTGACCGCCACCTGCGCGGCCTCGCGTTCGGACGATCCCGCGGCGCGGATGACGGCCGTGACGGCGGCGATCAGCGCATCGGCGCGAAAGACGTGGCTGTCGGTCATGCGGTGGCGGTGGAGTCGGGTGAACTCGAGAGCGTACCAAGGTGCGCTTTCAGCCCGGCACGACGCGGACAGGGAGGGGCGAACGGTGGCACATTAGGGGACGGTGGCCGATTGCACGTCGCCGATCGGGATGGTCATGAAGTCCAACGTCCGCCCCTCGCTGTCGTTCGTGTTCGTGTTCGGCGCCCTGCTCTGCGGCGCGGCTGGCGCGGCCCCCGTCGCCGACCCGCCCGCCTCGGCGCGGATCTACCAGCAGCGCGGCGCCGACGGACGCATCGTGCTCACCGACCGGCCCTCGCCCAGCGCCGTGACCGAGCGAAGCTGGCAGATGGAACGCGAAGATCCACAAGCCGCACAACAGCGCGCGCTCGAGATGCGCCGCGAAGCCAACGCGGTGAGCGAGCGCGTTCAGCGCCGCATCGACGCGCAAGAGCGCAGCGCCGCCGAAAACGATCTCGAACGGATGCGCCTGGCGCAGCGCGATCGCGAATTTCAACTCCTGCTCGCGCGTTCGGACAGCGACTACGACAGTGTTCCGGTGGTTTTCCTGCCGTTCGCGCACCGGCCGTTCGCGAGTCGCCGCGCGCCGTCGTTCGAGCACCGGCCGCCGCCGCGCAGGCCGGCGCGGATGTCGCACGTCAGCGGATCAGCATCGCTCGAAAATCGTTGACGTTGGTGAAGGTCGGCCCGGTCACGATCAGGTCGCCGAGCACTTCAAAAAAGCTGTAAGCGTCGTTGCGGTCGAGAAAGGATCGCGGCGCGAGGCCGAGTGCCGCGGCGCGAGCGAGCGTGTCGGGCGCGATGAAGGCACCGGCGTTGTCTTCGCTGCCGTCGATGCCGTCGGTATCGGCGGCGAAAACGTGAACCTCCGGTTCGCCTTTCAGAGCCAGCGCACAGCCGAGCAGGAACTCGGTGGCCCGGCCGCCGCGGCCCGGCGCACCGGGCCCGGGCCGTACGGTCACCGTCGTCTCGCCGCCCGACAGCACGACGCAAGGCCGCGCGAAGGGCTGGCCGCGCCGCGCGATCTGCCGTGCCAGCGCGGCGTGCACTTTGCCGACCTCGCGCGACTCGCCTTCGATCTCGTCGCCGAGGATGTGCGCCTCGATGCCCGCCGCACGTGCTGCCGCGGCGGCAGCCTCGAGCGACTGCTGCGGCGTGGCGACGAGATGGACGGCTCCGCCCGCGAAGACCGCGTCACCGGGTTTGGGCGTCTCCAGCTCGCCGCGCCCGAGGCG
>JAYSMB010000402.1:0-3487 GCA_043725065.1 Burkholderiales bacterium | reverse complement strand
GCCCGCGCAAGCCGCCGACAAGGTCAAGGTCGGCTTCGTCAGCACGCTCTCCGGGCCCTCGGCCGCGCTCGGCGTCGACATCCGCGACGGCTTCCTGCTCGCGGTCAAGCTGAACGGCGGCAAGCTCGGCGGCCTGCCGGCCGAGGTGCTGGTGAGCGACGACCAGTTCAAGCCCGACGTGGCCAAAGGCCTGTTCGAGAAGAACATCAAGCGCGACAAGGTCGACTTCATGACCGGCGTCGTGTTCTCGAACATCATGCTCGCCGCCCTGCCCGAGGCGCTCGACGCCAACACCTTCTACCTGAGCCCGAACGCCGCGCCCTCGTCGATGGCGGGCAAGGATTGCAACCCGCTCTTCTTCGCGGTGGCATGGCCGAACGACGCGTACCACGAGGCGGCGGGCCAGTTCGCGACGCAACGCGGCATGAAGAGCGTCTATCTGCTCGCGCCGAACTACCAGGCCGGCAAGGACTCGCTCTCCGGCTTCAAGCGCACCTTCAAGGGCACGGTCGTCGGCGAGAACTACACCAAGCTCGGCCAGCTCGACTACGCCGCCGAGCTGGCCGAGATCCGCGCCGCCAAGCCGCAGGTGCTCTACGTCTTCCTGCCCGGCGGCATGGGTATCAACTTCATCAAGCAGTTCGTCGGCGCCGGCCTCGGCAAGGACATGACGCTCTTGCTGCCCGGCTTCAGTGCCGACCAGGACGTGATCGGGCCGGTGGGCGCCTCGATGTCGGGGCTCTTCAACACGGCGCACTGGTCGCCCGACTTCACGAACGCGGCGAACCAGAAGTTCGTTGCCGAGTTCAGAAAGGAATACAGCCGCACGCCGACGCTCTACGCCTCGCAGGGCTACGACACGGCGCAGCTCATCAACGCCGCGGTGCGCGACACCAAGGGCAAGCTCGAAGACCACGAGGCGGTGCACAAGGCGCTGAAGGCCGCGAAGTTCGATTCGGTGCGCGGCGCGTTCCGCTTCAACACCAACCAGTACCCGATCCAGAACTACTACGTGCGCACCGTCGGCAGCGACGGGCACGGCGGCCTCGTCAACAAGTCGTTCAACGAACCGATCCTGAAGGACCATGGCGACGCCTACGTGCAGTCCTGCGCGATGAAATAACGGCGCTCCGGTGCCGAGCGTCCTCGTCCTCGAGCAGTCTCTCAACGGCCTGCAGTTCGGGCTGATGCTGTTCCTGCTCGCCGCCGGCCTGACGCTCGTGTTCGGCGTCATGGACATGATCAACCTGGCGCACGGCTCGCTCTACATGGTCGGCGCCTTTCTCGGCGCGTGGATCGTCGGGCTGACCGGCTCGTTCGTGCTCGGCATCGTCGGCGCGGTGCTCGGCACGGCCCTGTTCGGCATGGCGCTCGAATCGACCTTGTTGCGCTCGCTCTATGCGCGCGACCACCTTTCGCAGGTGCTAGCCACCTTCGCGCTGATCCTGATCCTGAACGACGGCACGCGCATGATCTTCGGCAACGATCTGCCGCTGTCGGCGCCGGACGCGCTGGCCGGGCCGGTCGAGCTCGTGCCGGGCCTGTCGTATCCCGCCTACCGGCTCGTCATCATCGGCGCCGGCCTGTTTCTCGCGGTGCTGCTCTACGTGCTGGTGGCCAAGACGCGGATGGGCGCGCTGGTCCGTGCCGGCGCATCGAACCGCGAGATGGCGACTGCGATGGGCGTCGACATCAAGCGCTTGTTCACGATCGTGTTCGGCATCGGCGCCGCGCTGTGCGCGGTGGCCGGCGTGCTGATGGGGCCGCTGCTCGCGGTGCAGGTCGGCATGGGCGAGAACATCCTGATCCTCGCCTTTGTCGTCATCGTCATCGGCGGCATCGGCTCGATCCGCGGCGCATTGGTCGGTGCGCTGCTGGTCGGCGTCGTCGATACCTTCGGCCGCACCGTCATGCAGTCGCTGTTTCGCGAGTTCCTGCCGCCGCAGATGGCGAGCGCGGCCGGGCCGGCAGTCGCCTCGGTGGCGATCTATGTGTTCATGGCGGCGGTGCTCGCGATCAAGCCGCGGGGCCTGTTTCCGGCGCGCGGGTGAGATCCTTCGCTGCGCTCAGGATGACGCTGAGGCACGGGTCATGCTGAGCAAAGCGAAGCATCTCGCCGCCCGCCTGCACACCGTGCCCATGCTGGCGGTGCTCGCCGCCCTGCTCCTGCCCTTGGTCCTGCGCGCCCTTGGCCTCGACTACTACGTGAGCACGGCCGGCAAGATCGTCGTCTTCGCCATCGCTGCGACCAGCCTCAACCTGGTGCTCGGCTACGGCGGCATGGTCTCGTTCGGGCATGCGGCCTTCTTCGGCCTCGGCGCCTATGCGACCGGTGTGCTGATCAGCGAAGGCGTGCTGAACGCTGGCGTCCATCTCGTCGCGACGGTCGCGGTGACGGCCCTGGCCGCGCTCGTGATCGGCGCGATCTCGCTGCGCACGCGCGGCGTCTACTTCATCATGATCACGCTCGCCTTCGGGCAGATGTTGTTTTATCTGGCCAACTCGATCAAAGGCTACGGTGGCGACGAGGGGCTCAACATCCGCGCCCGCTCGATGCTCGGTTTCGGCCTCGATCTGAAAGACGCGCCGACGTTCTACTACGTGGCGCTCGCCATGCTCGCCGCCACGCTGTTCGGCCTGCGGGCTTTCGTGCGCTCGAATTTCGGCAGGGCCATCGTCGCGACACGCGACGATGACGTGCGTGCCGAAGCGCTCGGCTTCGCGACCTACCGCGATCGCCTGATCGTGTTCGTGGCCGCGGGCGCCATCGCCGGAATCGCCGGCGCGCTCTCGGTCAACCAGCAGGGCTACGTCAGCCCCTCGCTCATGCACTGGACCCAATCGGGCACGCTGATGGTGATGGTGATCCTGGGTGGCGTCGCGTCGCTGTGGGGTGGGGTGCTCGGCGCCGTAGTGCTGGTGCTGCTGCAGGAGACGCTCTCGTCGTACACGGCGACTGGGAGTTCTGGACCGGCTGGGTGCTGCTGGCCGTCGTGCTGTTCGCGCGGCACGGGCTCGCGGGGTGGCTCGCGCACGGCTGGCGGCGGATGCGATGAACGGGTCCACTTCCGGCGCGCCGCTGCTCGACGTGCGGCGCTTGTCGAAGCGCTTCGGCGGCGTCGTCGCCAGCGCCGGCGTGGACCTGCGGGTGTTCGAGGGCGAGGTGCATGCGCTGATCGGGCCCAACGGCGCCGGCAAGACGACGCTGGTCGCACAACTCGCGGGACAGCTGCGCCCCGACAGCGGCCGCATCGTCTTCGCCGGCGCCGACATCACGCGCCTGCCGCCGCACGAGCGCGCGCGTCGCGGCCTGACTCGCTCGTTCCAGATCACGCGGCTGTTTCGCAGCTTCGACGTGGCGGAAAACGTCGCCCTCGCAATGCAGGCGGCGGGCCACAGCTCCCGTCATCCTGAGCGAAGCGAGGGATCTCGTCCGGCGCCGGGATCCTTCGCTCCGCTCAGGATGACAGTGCAGGAGCTGCTCGAC
>JAYSMB010000401.1:0-4285 GCA_043725065.1 Burkholderiales bacterium | reverse complement strand
GACGGACCAAGCGTCGATGCCGCCGGCGAGGTTATAGGCCGACTCGAAGCCCGAGCGCTCGAGAAATGCGACGACTTGCGCGCTGCGGGCGCCGTGATGGCAGATACAGACGACAGGCTGCGCCGGGTCCAGCTCGCTCAGGTGGTCGGGAACACTGCGCATCGGGATGAACAGCGCCCTGGCCTCGGCGACCTCGATCGACGCCAGGCCCACTTCCCAGGGCTCGCGAACGTCGAGAAAGACGACCGGTGGTGCGCCTGGCGCTCGCGAGGTGGCAAGCGCCAGCACGGCGGGCCCGCTCAGCTGCTTCATCGTCAGAACGTGAAGCGGCTGGGCTCGCCGAAGCCGATCAGCCGCGGCGCCACCGCATCGAACAGCTCGACGGTAGCAAACCCCGATTCACTCCCTCTCCCGCTCCCGCCTGCGGGAGAGGGTTGGGGTGAGGGTGACGGCAAAGGCAAAGGCAAAGGCAAAGGCCCGCGGGTGATCAACACCGCCCGCATGATCGGCAACTGCCCGACGAATGCCGTCAGCCGGCCACTGGGCTTGAGCTGACCCAGCAAGGCGCGCGGGACTTCCGCCACCGAGCCCGACAGCACGATCACGTCGAACGGTCCGTCGACCGGCGGCGCCTGCGAGGCATCCGCCTCGAGCACGGTGGCATTCATGATCCAGGCGCGCTTCAGGTTCTCGGCGGCGAAGCGGGCCAGCTCGGGCACGATCTCGAGCGAGCTCACGTGCTGCGCCTTGTGGGCGAGCAGCGCGGCCATGTAGCCCGAACCGGCGCCCACTTCAAGCACGCGCTCGTGTCGCTGCACAGCCAGCTCCTGGAGCAATCTCGCCTCGACCTTGGGCGCCAGCATCGATTGCCCGTGCGGCAAGGGCACTTCGGTATCGACGAAGGCCATCGAGCGGTACGCCGCCGGAACGAAGTCCTCGCGCTTGACGACCGAGAGCAGCGACAGGATGGCGTCGTCCAGCACTTCCCAGGTGCGGATCTGCTGCTCGATCATGTTGAAGCGGGCTTGTTCGATGTTCATGGCGGGCTCGTAGCGGCAAGAGGCGGCAGGGCTGGGGGCGGGCGCCGGAAGGCGCGGCGCATGACCCAGCGCGAGAGATCGTCGAGGTAGCAGTAGACGACAGGAACGACGACGAGTGTGAGCAAGGACGAAGTGATGACGCCGCCGATCACCGCCTGGCCCATCGGCGCGCGCTGCTCCGAGCCTTCGGACAGCGCGAACGCGAGCGGGACCATGCCGAAGATCATGGCCAGCGTCGTCATCAGGATCGGGCGCAGACGCACCTCGGCAGCGTAGAGCAGCGCGGCCTCGCGTTGCATCGGTTCGCCGCGCGCATCGCGCCCTCCGCCTTCGGCGTCGGCCGTGCCAGGAATGGGAACGCGGACTTCGCCGCGTTGCGCCCGGATCGCGAAGTCGATGAGCAGGATCGCGTTCTTGGTCACCAGTCCCATCAGCATGACGATGCCGATGATCGAGAACATGTTGAGCGTCGAGCGGAATACGAGCAGGGCCAGCACCACGCCGATCAGGGTCAGCGGCAGGGAGCTCATCAGCGCCAGCGGCTGGACGAAGCTGCGGAACTGGCTGGCCAGGATCATGTAGATGAAGACGATCGCCAGGCCGAGGGCGCCGAGCGCGTAGTTGAACGACTCGGTCATGTTCTTGGTCGAGCCGCCGAAAGAATAGCGGTAGCCGGGCGGCCAGCTGATGCTGTCGAGAACCTTTGTCATGTCGGCCGAGACGTCGCCCGAGCTGCGGCCGAAGGCGTTGGCGTCGACATTGATTTCGCGGTTCAGGTCGCGCCGGTTGATCTGGTTCGGCCCGGTCGAGGGCAAGACGTCGGCCACCTGCGAAAGGCGAACGACACGTGGCGATCCGTCGCTGCCCGGCGCGACGTTGATCGGCATGCGCCGCAGGTCGAAGATGCTGTAGCGGCTTTCCGGCGCGAGCTGGACGTTGACGTCGTAGTTCTCGCCGTCGGGCGCACGCCAGTTGCCGACCGTCGTTCCGGCGACCAGTGTGCGCAAGGTGTTGGCGAGCATGTTGACGTTGAGTCCGGCGTCGGAAGCGGCGTCGCGGCGGACTTCGATCGCGACGGTCGGCTTGTCGGGCTTGAGCGTCGTGTCGAGGTCGACCAAGCCGGGCAGCCGCGAAAGCTTCGAGGTGATCGTCCTCGACAGCCGCTCGAGTTCTCCCAGGTCGGTGCCCTGGATCGAGAACTGCAGGCTCTTGCCGCCGCCCAGATCGGTCTGGCCGATGTTGGTGACCGTGATGCCGGGAATGCGCGACAGCTGCTCGCGCAAGGGCACGGCGAGCTGCGTGACGCCGCGCTTCCTGTCCTTGCGATCGACCAGGCGCACATAGGTCGCCGCGTAGATCTTGCCGGCGGCCTGGCCGCTGTTGATCGTCGTCACCGTATAGCGTACCTCCGGCATCTCGCGCAGCACGGCGTCGACCTGCTTCGCGCGCAGTTCTGTCACTTCGAGCGAAGAGCCGACCGGCGTGTAGTAGTTGACCTGGGTCTCCGAGAAGTCGGCCTTCGGCACGAACTCGGCGCCGAGGATCGGAATGATGAAAAAGCTCGCGACCAAGCTCGCCAGGGCGATGCCGAGGGTCGCAAGCCGGTGTCGCAGCGACCAGCCGAGGATCGACTGGTACGCGGCCGAGAGCCAGATCGTGAGGCTTTCGAACAGCCCGGTCACGCGGCCGATGGTCCGGTCGTACAGCGTCCTCTTTCCGTCGGGTCCCGACTCGCCCGCGCCGTGGCTGCGCTCGGCTTGCGGGTCGTGCCAGATGCTCGAGAGCATCGGGTCGAGCGTGAAGCTCACGAACATCGAGATCAGCACCGCCGCGACGATGGTCAGTCCGAACTCGTGGAAGAACTTGCCGACGATGCCGCCCATGAAGCCGATCGGCAGGAACACCGCGACGATCGAGAGCGTGGTCGCCAGCACCGCCAGGCCGATCTCGTTGGTGCCGGCCAGTGCGGCCTCGTGCGCGCTCTTGCCCATCCGCACATGACGCACGATGTTCTCGCGCACCACGATCGCGTCGTCGATCAGCAGGCCGACGCAAAGCGAGAGCGCCATCATCGTGATCGTGTTGATGGTGAAGCCGAGCACGTACATGAACAAGAACGTGCCGATCAGCGCGATCGGCAGCGTCAGGCCGGTGATGACGGTCGAACGCCAGGAGTTGAGGAACAGGAAGACGATCAGGATCGTCAGGGCCGCGCCTTCGAACAGCGTGCGCTCGACGTTGGCGACCGAGATCCGGATCGAGCGCGAGTTGTCGCGGTTGACCTCGACGCGAACCCCGGGTGGCGTCACGCTCCTGGCATCGGTCAGCGCCTTCTGCAGGCCGTCGACCACATCGATCGTGTTCTCGCCCTGCGACTTCTGTACCGACAGCAGCACGGTGCGCTGGCCGTTGTAGAGCGCCAGGCTCTGCACTTCCATCGGTCCGTCGACGATGTCGGCCACCTGCCAGAGCTTGACCGGTGCGCCGGAGGATCCGGCGCCGCCGATCGAGCCCGCGGCGATCGAGCCGCCGAACGCTTTTCTCGCGACCACGATGTCGCGAAAATCCTCGGGCCGCTTGAGACGTGCGTTGATCTGCACGACGCGCTCTTGCTCCTTCGAGCGGATCGAGCCGAGCGGCAACTCCTGGTTCTCGCTCTTCACGGCGGCGACGACCTGGTCGGCGCCGATGCCGAGCGCTTCCATCGCCGCCGGCTTGAGGTAGACGTTGATCTGCCGGTCGAGTCCGCCGACGATCTGCACCGATCCGACGCCGCGCACGTTCTCGAGCTTCTTCCGCAGCACCTGCGAGGCCCAGGTCGTCAGCTCTTGGGTACTGTGCTTGCCGTCGTCGGAGAGCACCGCGACGTTGAAGATCGGAATGCTCCGCGGATCGAAGCGCGAGATCCGCGGCTCCTTCACCTCGTCGCGCAGGTTGGGGCGGATCAGCGACACCTTTTCGCGAACGTCGTCGGCGGCCTTGCGGCCATCGACGTCGAGGTTGAACTCGACGATGACGACCGAAGTGCCTTCATACGAGCGCGAGGAGAGCGAGTTGATGCCGGCAACGGTGTTGACCGCTTCCTCGACCTTCTTGGTCACTTCCGATTCGACGATTTCCGGCGACGCGCCGGGATAGTCCATGACGACGACGACGGTCGGAAAGTCGATGTTCGGAAACTGGTCGACCGACAGGCGCTGGTAGCTGAACAGTCCGAGAACGACGAACGCGAGCATGACCATCAC
>JAYSMB010000400.1:0-5925 GCA_043725065.1 Burkholderiales bacterium | reverse complement strand
GCCGGTGAAGGGCGTCTGTCCGGTGACGAAGACCCAGCCATCGGCCTCGACCGCGTGGCTGAAGGGCGCGACCGCATCGGGTGCGCCGGCGATCATGTGGAATATCGGTGACATGGCGGATCGCTTCTCCATAGCCTTGCTTCGCGATCGGCCATTCTGCGTCAGGCCGCGCAAGCGATGCGCAAGCCTTCGCTGGCATTCACGCCAATGAATTCGAACCCCGACGACGACGCGGCCGGCCGCGACCGCCGCCGCCGCTGGCTCGCCCTTGGCGTCGTCCGCCTCGGCGTGCTCATGGCCGTGCTCGACGTGACCATCGTCAACGTCGCCCTGCCCTCGATCCGCGCCGACCTCGGCTTTACCGAAGCGACGCTGGTCTGGGTCGTCAACGCCTACATGCTCACCTGCGGCGGCTTCCTGCTGCTCGGCGGCCGGCTCGGCGATCTGTACGGGCAGCGGCGCCTGTTCATGATCGGCATCACGCTGTTCACCCTCGCCTCTCCGGCCCGCGGCGGGTCGAGCGCGCAGGTGCCGCTGGTCGTCGCGCGTGCGGTGCAAGGCATCGGCGGCGCGGTCGTCGAGGCCGTGGCGCTCGCGCTGCTCATGGCCATCGAGGCGCGCGTCGAAAAACCGATGATGCCGCTGCGTCTGCCGCGCTCGAAGCCGATCGCAGTATCGAACGCAATCGGCATCCTCTGGGGCTGGCCTGCGCCGCCATCGGGCTCGCGCTGTTCGCACGCGCACCGGTGAACGACGGCTTCGCCTTCGACATCCTGCGCGGCATGCTGCTGCTCGGTCTCGGCGCCGGCATCGCCTTTCATTGACCCGTTGCTGCTGGCGGCGATGAGCGGCGTCGACGAGAGCGAATCGGGCCTGGCCTCGGGCATCCTCAACACGTCTTTCATGATGGGCGGTGCGCTTGGGCTGGCGGTGCTGGCGAGCCTGGCTGCGGCGCACACGGGGACGGCGGCGGGGCTGTCGACGAGCGACGCGGAACGGATGGCGCTCAACGACGGATATCGGCTGGCGTTCGGCGTCGGCACGGGGTTTGCGGGGGTGGCGGCGATGCTGGGCGGGCTGTTGCCGGAGCGGGCACAAAGCTGAACGCGGGAATGAGATGCCGGGCGCCGGGGACAAGCGAATCAAATGATGTCCAGCGCCGGCAGTGCCGCCGTTCCATCGAAGCAATGCCACAGGTAGACCGCAAGACCGGGATCGCCCGTCCACAGCGTGTAGCGTCCTTGCCCGACCTGTTGGCGCATGCGATGCCGCTGCGCGATCGAGTGCATGGCAAAGGATCGTGCGTGGTCCAGCCACAGCCGTTCGCCGGTGCGCTGGTACAGCTTCAGGAACGCATAGCCGTTGCCGGCGGTGCCGTGGCACAAGCCATAGCCCTTGGCGAGCGGCCCCGCCTTCCAGATGGCGTGGCCCGCGCCGATCAGCATCGCGTCCATCTCCGCTGATTGCCGCGCCGGAAAGCTCGCCAGACCGGTCACCATGCCGGGCGCGCCGTGGCACCACTGCATCAGCATGGCCGCGCCGCCAGGTCGCGGAGTGAAGGTGCCGGGTCGCCAGTTGACCGCGTCGTCTTCCCACTTCGCGAGAGCGCCCAGGGTCGCCACGCAACGGTCGTAGAGCGCTTCACGACGGAGCTTGTCGAGCAGCGACGCGCCTCTCAGCAAGGCATAGACATTTCCCGCAAAGCCATGGCCGGCGCCGAGGTACTGCACGACCTTCCCGTACATGTCCTGGGTCCAGAGGTGGCACTGCGCCTTTACGTCGAACGACCAGGTCCGCCAGAGCTGGTCGACGTTTTCCAGGAACAGGTCGCGCCACCGTTCGTCGCTCGTCGCTTCCCACAGGTGCCAGGCGGCCACCATGGTGCCGGGCGCCGCCCACAGGGCCTCGTTGGTGGGATTGCCGATGTTCGACTTGACCGACGCGTAAAGCCTGTCGGCTGCCGCGCTGGATCCGGTCAATCGCCACAACGCGAGCAGGATGCCCGCTTCGCCCAGAAAGTACGAGGGCACGACCTGCCCGGTGTCGGGCTCGGCCAGGTACGCGGCGTGGACCTGTGCGATGCCCTGCCCCGGATCGATTTCGAGCTCGACCGCCCCTTCACGCCGCAGGTACCACAGCGCCCACAGCACGCCCGCGCCGCCGAGGTAGAGGCTCTTGAAACCGGTTCGAGGAACATTTTCATCGCCGTCTACGTCGAGCGCGTGCACGGGCCAGTGACCTTCGGCCAGGTGTTTCCGCTCGATGTCGCGAGCGATGGCGCGGACGGTCTCGCGCACCGCGGACGCGTCCCAGGCGGTGTCGCAAAGCGCTTCGTGGCGACTGGGCTCGAAGAGCATGGTCTGACCGCCGATACGTGCCGGTTCAGGCGACGTCGCTTGCGCAGATCGCCATCAGCACCTTGCCGATCGGCTCCCGGATCACGACATCGGCCAGCTCGTCCATCGCCGTCGCCTGATCGTTGACGATGACGACTGCCGCACCGGCGCGCGCGGCGATCGGCACCATGCTCGCCACGGGTCGCACCTGGAGCGTGGTGCCGATCGCGATCAGCAGATCGGCCTCGGCGGCCACTGTCATCGCGCGGTCTATCACCTCGGGGACGAGCGCCTGGCCGAACGAGATGGTGTCGCTCTTCAGGATGCCGCCGCAAGCCAGGCAGTGCGGGTCGTCTTCGCCAGCGCGCACGCGTTCGAGCGCTTCTTCCATCGGCGCGCGCCGGCCGCATCGCCAGCACATCACGCGGCGCATGCTGCCGTGCACCTCGACGACAAGCGCGGCCGACTGGCCGGCGCGCTGATGCAGCTCGTCGATGTTCTGGGTAACCAGCGCGTGCAGCTTGCCGCGCCGTTCGAGCGCGACGAGCGCGCGATGGCCCGTGTTGGGCGGCGCGCTCCATACCGGCGAATCGATGCGCGACCGCCACGCCGCCTTGCGCACCTCGGGATCGGCCAGGTAGTGCTGGATCGTCGACTGCTTCTCGACGGCGGGATTCTTCGTCCACACGCCGCGCGGGCCGCGAAAGTCGGGGATGCCCGATTCGGTCGAGATGCCGGCGCCCGTCAGCACGACGATGCGCCCCGCGGCATCGACGCGCCGGCCCGCGTCGTCGATGAGGTATTGCGAGGACATGATTTCCATCTCATTTCGCCATTGTGTAATCAAACTTGTACAGCAATCCGGTTGGATGTTAAAGTTTAATTGTGTCTAAAGTCTCTCCTTCTCTCTCCAACCTTCCTCAGGAGGCGGTCAGCGCTCTCGCGAAAATGGGCGGGGATTTGGCCGTGGCGCGCTTGCGAAGACGAGAGTCGCTGCGCTCATGGTCGCAGCGCGTCGGTGTTTCCGTGCCCACTTTAATGAAGATGGAACGGGGCGACCCGGGAGTGAGCGCAGGGATCTACGCAACGGCCCTATGGATGATGGGTCGTGCCGGCGCTCTGGCCGAACTCGCGGCCCCGGAAACAGATCGCAGCGCTCTCGAGGCGGACGTGCGCGCGGCGGTGTCTTCGCGCAGCGCCCATGCGCCCAAGACGCGGCGGCCGCGACGGGCGTTGCAAGTCGAGAAGCCATGAGCTCGTCGAGCTACCAGCCCGTCGACACGCTGTACCTGTGGTACCTGGGCGACCCGGTGCGCCCGGCGCTGGTGGGCACGCTCGCGCTCGTGTTGACGGGTACGCGCGGCGTGTCCTTGCGGTATGGGCCGTCGTGGCGCCAGTCCGGGTTCCCGCTGAGCGAGGACCTGCCGCTGTTGGACATGGAGCACCTCCCGAAGGAAAAGGACGCGGCCGCGGGCGCCGTCGACGATGCGCGGCCGGACCGCTGGGGCGAGCGGGTGATCAAGCTGATCGAGCGCCCATCGCGACAGTCGCTGCTCGAGATGCTGTACTTCGCGGGCGACGACCGGTTCGGCGCGCTCGGCGTATCCACATCGGCCGAAACCTGCGAGCCGCACCGGCGAGGGCCACTGCCGCAGTTGGGCGACGTCGACCAGGTTCACGACCTGGTTCGCAAGGTTCTGGCCGGCCAGCCCGTACCCGAAGCCATGCGCCGGCTGATCGCGCCGGGCGCCACCATGGGCGGCGCGCGCCCCAAGGCGCTCATCGACGTGGCTGGCGAACAGTGGGTACTCAAGTTCAGCGAAGACGATCTTTCCAGCGAACCGCTGATCGAACACGCCGCGATGACGCTGGCTGCCACCGCGGGGATCACGGTCGCCGAAACGCGGCCGGTCCGCCTGGCACGCGGTGCCGCGGTCGCGGTGAAGCGATTCGACCGCGTGCCCGGCGCGCGCGTGCACGCGCTCTCGGCCCACGTCGCGTTGCGTGCGGCGGGCGTCGGGATGTCCTATCCGGAGCTGGCGCAGATCCTGCGCCGGCGCGGCCCGACCAGCGGCAACCGCAACCGGCACCAGATGCGCGAACTCTTTCGCCGCCTCGTCTTCAACATCCTCATTGACAACACCGACGACCACGAGAAGAACCACGTCCTGCTCGTGAATGGCGCGCAGCAGTACGAACTGGCGCCGGCCTTCGATGTATTGCCGACCGGGCAGGCGCTGGGCTACCAATCGATGGCCGTGGGCGATCGAGGCGCCGAGTCGAGCATCGAGAACGCGCTGTCGATGTGCAGGGCGTACTGGCTGAGCCCGGGGGAGGCGGCGACCGAAGCCGGTGCTGTCGCGACCGTTGTCAACGGCTGGCGAAAACACTTCAAGGCCCGCCACGTACCCAGGACGCTTGTCGAGCAATACGCCCGTCAGATCGACCGACCGGCACTCTTGCAGCAGCGCCAGCAATTCGCCCGGGTCGCTTAGTTCTTCTCGGCCAACTGCTCCAGGATCGCCGGGTTTTCGAGCGTGCTCGTGTCCTGCGTGATCGCCTCGCCGTTGGCCACCGAGCGCAGCAGGCGGCGCATGATCTTGCCGCTGCGGGTCTTGGGCAGGTTGTCGCCGAAGCGGATGTCTTTGGGCTTGGCGATCGGGCCGATTTCCTTGGCGACCCAGTCGCGCAATTCCTTGGCGATCTGCCTGGCCTCTTCGCCGGTCGGCCGCGAGCGCTTCAACACGACGAAGGCGCAGATCGCTTCGCCGGTAGTCTCGTCGGGCCGGCCGACGACCGCGGCCTCGGCGACGAGCGCCGTGTGCGAGACCAGCGCCGACTCGATTTCCATCGTGCCCATGCGGTGGCCGCTGACGTTGAGCACGTCGTCGATGCGGCCGGTGATGGTGAAGTAGCCGGTCTTCTCGTCGCGGCTGGCGCCATCGCCGGCCAGGTAGTACTTGCCCTGGAACTCTTCCGGGTAGTAGCTCTTCCGGTAGCGCTCGGGGTCGCCGTAGATCGTTCGGATCATCCCGGGCCACGGCTTTTTGATGACCAGGATTCCGCCCTTGCCGTTCGGAATGTCGTGCCCTTGCTCGTCGACAATGGCCGCGTCGATGCCCGGGAAGGGCAAGGTGCAAGAGCCTGGCACCAGCGGCGTCGCTCCGGGCAGCGGCGTAATCATGTGGCCGCCCGTTTCGGTCTGCCACCAGGTGTCGACGATCGGGCAGCGGCCGCCGCCGATGTGCAGGTGATACCACTCCCAGGCCGCTGGATTGATCGGCTCACCGACCGAGCCGAGGATGCGCAGGCTCGACAAATCGTAGTTCTTCGGGTGCGCTTTCTCGTTGCCTTCGGCGGCCTTGATGAGCGAGCGGATCGCGGTCGGCGCGGTGTAGAAGATCGAGACCTTGTGCTTCTCGATCATCTTCCAGAAGCGCCCCGCGTCGGGCCAGGTCGGGATGCCTTCGAAGACGATCTCGGTGCCGCCGAGCGCCAGCGGCCCGTAGGTGATGTAGGTGTGGCCGGTGACCCAGCCGATGTCGGCGGTGCACCAGAACACGTCGTCGGGCTTGAGGTCGAAGGTCCA
>JAYSMB010000399.1:0-2139 GCA_043725065.1 Burkholderiales bacterium | reverse complement strand
GGAAGTGCTGGGGTTGCAGGAACATCCCCTCCGTCCAGACCACCTTGTTGTGCCAGGTCATAGCGATACGAGTGAACTGTGGCTTCCCATGCGACGGCCCATCGGCAAAGCCCGAGCCATTCTTGTCGTGCAGCACCGATGCGCCGCGTCGCGGTTCAAGCGACGCCAGACAACGGCCTCGCACTTTACTTGAATGCGCACCGGCTCGAAACAGAATCTCTCCGGGGAGCGAACAAGGCCACGAACGACGCGACCGCTGGTCCGATCGTCCCCACTTTTTGGGAGTGACGTGGGCCCGAAAATCGCTATGATCGACGGGCTGCGGCAATCGCGGGTCTACCCCTGTTGCTTCGGCGGACGCCGGAAGTCGACCTCCGGACGTCCTTCCTGGATCCACGAGGAGTGCAAATGAAGCATGAGCTGACCCTGGGCCGCCTGGGCCTCGCCGCCATCGCCGCCGCGGCGTTCGCTTCCGCCCCTGCTTTCGCGCAATCGTCGATCGACGTCGGCACCTCGGTGCCCGACGCCGCATCGGTGAAGGATGGGCTCTTTCCCGAAGACGCCTGTAAGGAGCTGGAGGCGAGCGGATTCAAGTGCATGGGCCTGAAGCCCGCAATCCGTTATTCGCTGCCGGCGTCCTCGTTCAAGGTCGGATCGTCCGAGCTGCCCGAGCTGCTGAAGAAGCAGCTCGACGTGTTCGCCGACGTGCTGCGCGGCAAGAAGGGCAGCGGTCGCCAGGTTCGTGTCGTCGGTCATGCCGACGCGTCAGGCACGCCCGAAGCCAACCAACAGCTCTCGGTCAAGCGCGCCGAAGCCGTCAAGGAATATCTGGTGCAAAAGGGCGCCGATTCGAGCATGCTGGTCGTCGTCGGCCAGGGCTCGAAGGATCCGGTCAACCCGGGCAATCCGCTGGCGCCGGAAAACCGGCGGGTCGAGATCGGCCGCCAGGCGCCGCAGTAACGGCTCACCCGCGACTCGAACAAACGGCCGGGCTGACCCGGCCGTTTTGCTTTCCGCGGCCGACCGACTTCAGGGAATCTGTTCGGTCGCTTGGCCGGCGAAGTTGACCGAAATGACCCCGCCCCACATGCACATCAGCTTCGACGTGTCGTCGAGAGCGGGCATGTTGGCGAGCATGACCGTCGGCGCGCCGGGCGCCCAAGGCGCCGTCGTCGCCGGAATGCACGGCATCGGCGTGAGCACGCCGAGCGCGGCGGCCGTCGCTGCGGCGACGACCGGATTCGACGGACTCTGGCACATGCCGAACGGCATGATGTTGACCATCGGCTTGTTGTCCATGATGTTGGCCGCGGGCACGTATGAGGTCATCACCTTGTTGACCGGCAACACGACCAACGAACTCGGCGCCACGCCGAAGGTGCATTGCAGCGCGGCGCCCATGCAGACGTGATTGGGCATCTCAGCTCCTTCAGGGACCCGGCTCGCTGACCCAGACGGCGAGCGCGGTGAAGTTGTCGTGGCGCGGCTTGTGCGATGCGCCGTGGAGAACGTTCTGCTCGAGTTCGTGCAGCCAGGCGTGCGGGCTGACGGCCTGCGCCAGCGCGGCTTCCATCTGCCCGTCCTCGACGTATTCCCACATGCCGTCGGTGCAGAGCAGAAAGACGTCGCCCGCCTCGACCGGCCAAGGTTGCGCCGATACGCCGACCTGCAGGTCTTCCTCGCCGACGCCGAGCGCCGAGAGCAGCTCGCTTCGCTGCGGATGCGAGCGCATGTCTTCGGCGGCAAGCATGCCACCGTCGACAAGCGACTGCACCAGGCTGTGGTCGCGTGTTCGCGCCGCGATGCGGCCACCGCGAAAGACATAAAGGCGCGAGTCGCCGCAATGCCCCCAGCTCGCCACGTTGCTCTCGAGATCCATGAACAGGGCCACGACGGTGCTGTGCATGTTGTGCTGCGAGCGATCGTCGGCGCGGTGCTGGATGATCGAGCGGTTGGTCGAGACGATCATGTGCTGGATCGCCTCAGGGCTGCCTTCGGGCGAGGCAGCGAAAGCGCCGAGGATGAACTGGACGGCGAGCTTCGACGCCTTGTCGCCGCCGCCGTGGCCGCCGGCGCCGTCGGCGACGACGCAGCACAGGTGGCTGTCCGAATGCCAGTGGCCGCAGGCGTCCTCGTTGT
>JAYSMB010000398.1:0-2612 GCA_043725065.1 Burkholderiales bacterium | reverse complement strand
GGTCGACGAGCTTCTGGAAGATATTGCGCCGCTCGGGTGCCGCGGCGGCCTTGTTGTCGGCGCCGCGCGCGGCTCGGGCGGCTGGAGGTTCTGACATCGAGGAGTGGAAGTGGCAGCCGGCGAAAACCGGAGCGGCGGTCAGCTTACCCGAAGCGCGAAATGTGCCCGCTTGACAAGTCTGCTACCTTGAAGGAGCGGGCGCCGGCCTCATTTGCCGCGGTCGGCCCCGCGCCATACGGCGCCGCGCACCGCATTCGCCAACCCTGCAACCGAAGTGAACCGCCCATGAGCCTCATCCCCGCCACCATCCTGACCGGTTTCCTGGGCTCGGGCAAGACGACGTTGCTCAAGCGCGTGCTGACCGAAGCGCACGGGCAAAAGATCGCCGTCATCGAAAACGAATTCGGCGAGGAGAACATCGACAACGAGATCCTGGTCCAGGATTCGAAAGAGCAGATCATCCAGCTCAACAACGGCTGCGTCTGCTGCTCGATCCGCGAAGACCTGCGCACCACGCTGGCCGACCTGGCCGAGAAAAAGAGGAAGGGCGAGCTCGACTTCGACCGCGTGGTGATCGAGACCACCGGCCTGGCCGACCCCGGCCCCGTGGCGCAGACCTTCTTCATGGACGACGAGATCGCCGAGAGCTACCTGCTCGACTCGATCCTCACGCTGGTCGACGCCAAGCACGGCGACCAGCAGCTCGACGCCCGCCAGGAAGCGCGCCGCCAAGTAGGGTTCGCCGACCAGATCTTCATCAGCAAGACCGACCTCGTCGACGACGAGACGGTCGAGGCGCTGATCCACCGCATCAAGCACATGAATCCGCGGGCCAAGCAGTCGAAGGTGAACTTCGGCCAGGTGCCGATCGCCGACGTGTTCGACCTGAAGGGCTTCAACCTCAACGCCAAGCTCGAGATCGACCCCGAGTTCCTGAAGGCCGACGAGCACGAGCATGGTCACGACCACGGCCATGGCCACGATCACGAGGACCACGAAGGTCATGACCACGAACCCGGCGAGCACGGCGATCACCCGCATCACCACGCCCACGACGACGACGTGAAGTCGTTCGTCTTCCGCGCCGACAAGCCGCTCGACGCCGGCAAGCTCGAGGACTTTCTCGGCGCCATCGTCCAGGTCTACGGCCCCAAGCTGCTTCGCTACAAGGGCGTCCTGTGGATGAAGGGCGCCGATCGGAAGGTCATCTTTCAGGGAGTGCACCAGCTGATGGGCAGCGACCTGGGTCCGAAATGGGCGCCGGGCGAAAAGAAGAACAGCAAGATGGTGTTCATCGGCATCGACCTGCCGCGTGAGATCCTCGAGCAGGGCCTGAAACAGTGCCTCGCATGAGACTTCGCCCCGGCGAATCAGGTGACTACAATCCGCGGCGCTTGAACCGACCCCACCCCGCACAGCCGCCTTGCCATGCGGGGTCGAGCCGTCGTTGCGAGGAGGAACTGTGAATACATCAGCCGGCAAGAAGAAAACACCGTCCAAGGCGTCGTCAGGCGCAAAGCACCCAGCGTCAGCCAAGAAACCGGCCGCGAAAAAAGTGACGCCGGTCAAGTCGGCGCACCCGCCAGCCAAAAAGGCGTCCGTGGCCAAACCCCCTGCTGCGAAGAAGGCAATCGCCAAGCCGGTGGCTGGCCCAGCGACGAAGCCTCACGCCGCCAAGGCCGCACCACCAGCTCCGGCCAAGGCGGTCAAGGTCGCCGCCTCGACCAAGGCCGCAGCTTCAGCGACCAGTGCGGCGCCCGCGTTGAAGCCGGCGCCGGCGCCGACAACCGGTGTCGTCAAGTCCGCGGTACCGGCGCCGACCATGGTTGCAGGCGTACCGATCGCCTTCCCGGCCGGTGTCGTGCCGCGCAAGCCTGGGCGCGGCACGCCCAAGTACTTCGTCGCGCCGGTGCAGGCCCCGTTGCCACTGCCGACTTCACGATTCGCCGACCGGTTCGCGCCGCCCCGGCCGCCCACCCGACAGATGAAAACAGAAGAAATCGATCATCCGCGCGAGAAGCAGAAGGCCGATCCGAAGCTTGCCAACGCCTGGAAGACCAAGAGCGGCCGCGAGCTGACCGATCCCGAAGTGCTGGCCATGCCCGACTCGGAATACATGAACGAGAAGCAGATCGAGTTCTTCAAGATGAAGCTCGGTGCGCTCAAGGACGACCTGCTCAGCAACGCCGGCGAGACCACCGAGCATCTGCGTGAAGACACGTCGATCGTTCCCGACCCCGCCGACCGCGCGACCATCGAGGAAGAGCACGCTCTTGAGCTGCGCACACGAGATCGCGAGCGCAAGCTCCTGAAGAAGATTTCGCAATCGCTGGCACGTCTGGAGTCCGGCGAGTACGGTTTCTGTGACGAAACCGGCGAACCCATCGGCCTCGGACGCCTCATCGCACGGCCCACGGCTACACTGTCGCTCGAAGCCCAGCAGCGGCGCGAGCTGAAGCAAAAGATGTTCGGCGACTAAGCGCTGGGCTCGCATTCCCGGGCCTCGCGGCGCAGCCGATTCTCCCGATGGCGGAACCCAAAGACACGACGAGTTTCTTTCGCAAGGTCGTCAAGTTCGTGGCGAATCCGTCCACGGACTGGACCGAACTCGA
>JAYSMB010000397.1:0-2241 GCA_043725065.1 Burkholderiales bacterium | reverse complement strand
CCTGGGCGGCGAGCTCGCGGGCCGCGTTCGCTTCGCGCTCCTTGCGCTCCTGCTCGTTGTCGAAGGCGATCATCGACCGCTTGAACAGATCCTCGGCCTGCTGCAGCGCCTGCGTCGGCCCGCGGAAGAGGTCGTTGATGAGTTTGGTTGCCGCGTTGAGCGGTCCCGTGATGGCGGTCCGCTTTTCTTCGAGCGCACGGGCTTTGCCCTTGATCGCCTTGAGCTCGTCGGCGGCAAGGCCGTAGTCCTCGCGGTCGGCGATGACGAAGGTCTGCGCCATGCGCACGGCGGCGTTGGCCGGCCCCGCGAGGGCGGACTCGTCCGGCAGTCGCAGGGTTTGAAGTTCAGCAAGTGCGTTCATACGTGTGTCCAGACCTTTCTGCGAGCGATCTGCTCGATGTGACCGGGGGTGACGGAGTAGCGCAGCGCCAACGGCCGCGCGCCTTGAGTGAGGGAGCGGGGGACGTACTCTCACTTCGCATGACGCATTCCCCAGTTGAAAAGCGTCACGAGGCTCAGAAACGTCGGCCATGCGGCCGGGTCCTTCCATTCGCAAAACTTGTACTTCCCGTCGGGCCGAAGCTGCACAGTCCCACGCTTTGCGGAAGGCTTGCCGAACAGGTGGGCATATGCGCTCGACTGCAAGTCCCACACAGGGTGGCTCGCCGCCGCCGTCTTGATGTCGATGATCCAGTCCAGGCTGGCGATCACTCCGATTCGGTCGACCGTGCCGGCGTAGCGATGTAGCGGGTGTGACCCCATCGCTTCGATCGCTGTGAACTTCACGCGGCTGTCGGCGACGAAAGACTTCCAGCCAGCCAAATAGCCAGCGGTCTGCGGGTCGAGCTTTTCCTCGTCGAGGTCGTCCTCATCGAAGTACTGCGTCGCCTTGTGGACGGCCGTGCCGCGCTCGCGCGCCGCTTCCAGCACGTCCTCGGGCACGCCGGCGAAGCTGTGGAGCTTGCCGAGCAACTGGGTGACGCTCGGAATCACCGCCCCGTCGAGGCGGTAGGTGTGCGAGCTTTCCTCGAAGGTGAGCACGAGGGCCTACTTCCGCTCGGCCTGGTACTCGGCCTCGGTGATCGCCTCGACCTTGCCGCCTTCCTTGACGGCAGCGTCGTTCGTCGTGTGCAGGAACAGATCCTTGTTCCACACGCGATGGCAGGCCGGCCAGGCGTTGCCCTTCTTGTCCGTGTGCCGGAGGTAGACCTCGGTGCATTCCACGGTCACGCTCCGGCAGCCAGCAGATCGGCCTTCACCGAGTCGTACTGCTCTGGCGTGAGCAGCTCCAAGGTCGTGCCGCCGAAGCGGGCCAGCGTCTTGGCGATGACGTACGGGCCGGCTTCGATAGACGCGAACTTGTCGCTCAGGTACTTCACCTGCTTGGCCGTGATGCGCAGGCCGGCCGGGTCGACGGCGCCCGACGAGATTTCGCCGGAGGAAGGGTCGATGCGATCCGGCGGCGGTGGGGCATCGGCCGCCGCCGCTGCGCTTTTGCGTTGCACCGGCGGCGGCGGCGGCGCGGCTGTATCGGTGCGCGGCTCGTCGTCGCGCTCGTCGGTGACGGTCACAAAATCGCCGTCGAGGAAGGCGCCGGCACCACGCTCGGCAGCCTCGGCCACTTCGGCAGCGTTCGCCACTTCGGTCGAGGTCGGCAGGTACTTGATGACCTGCAGGAGCGGCACCTTGCGCGCGTACATTTCCGGGTCGCGGTGGCTGTAGTGCTTGGCCTGCTGCCAATCGGGCAACTTGGCGACGACGCGATCGCGGTGGCGCCAGATCTTCGCCATCGACCAGACCTCGATGACCGGCCATTCGCTGCCCTTGGCGCGGCCGACAGCGTAGACGTAGAGCAGCGCGGCCGGGTCCGTCTCGTTGCCTGGGCGATGCGTGATGAACGGCCGATCGCCGAGCGCGTAGTCGAACTCGTCGCCGGCAAAGACGGCGCCGGTCCAGACCGTGGCGCGGCCGCTGCGGCTCACCAGATCCACGAGGCCCTTCCAGCCGGGGATCAGCTGCGCCTTCTTGACCCACTTGTCGGTCGCCTTGTCCTTCGCGCTGTAGGGCACGAGGAAGCACGCGCCGTTGACGCCCGGCTCGAGGCCCAACTGTCCGGCGGTCAGCATCGCCAGGGCGATCGACTGCGGCTCGCACTCTTGCAGCGCGGGCGTGGTGCTGTAGGCGGTGAGCACGAGGCGCGCCAGGCGGTCGGCGCTCATGTGCTTCGGCAGCGCGAGCGCA
>JAYSMB010000396.1:0-11976 GCA_043725065.1 Burkholderiales bacterium | reverse complement strand
TCTACAGCCTCGCCGTCTGATCTCGGCCCGCCGCAGCCGCTCTCGCTCGTCAAGGCCTCCTTATCGCGACAGAACCCGTTCGAGCATGGTGATGCCGAGATCGCCGCAGCGCCGGCGCAGGGCGGGCAACGCGGCGTCGAGATCACGGCTGTCGAACTCGTGATTGCCGGCGACGAAGACAACCGGTTGCGGCCACCCGGCGAATCGTTCGAGGCCGCGCCAGTGGCTGTCGATATCGCCGGCCAGGACGAGCAGTTCCGCGCCGGCTGCGGGTTCGGGGTCGAACTGCTCGGTCTCGAGATGCAGGTCGGACAGCAGTTGCAGCCGCATCTCAGTCGAACGGCGCGAGCGAGCGGGCCGGAATCAGGCGGCTGCGCCGTGGCAGTGCTTGAACTTGCGCCCGCTGCCGCACGGGCAGGGCTCGTTGCGGCCCACTTTGGGCGCGGCGCGACGAACGGTCTCGACCTGGTAGCGCAAGGGCGCGGTCAGGTCGTAGAGCTCGCCGACACAGGAGACAACTTCCTCGATCGCCGCATCGAGCGTGACGAGCGGCCGCTCCCTTGCGAGCAACGCGGCCGTCGCTTCCTCTTCGGCGCCTTCCGCGGGCAAAAAGCGATAGAGCCGCGTCAACGTTGTCGCGACCGCGTCGTCGTCGAGCTCGTACATCGCCGGGAAGATGCTGGCGGCGAACTCGAAGCCTGCCACCCAGGGCAGGATCGCCCGCGTCGTCGCGTCGAGCACGGGCGCATCCGGCTTCTCGGCAACGATGCTGTCGTCGGCCTCGTCCGGCTCGAGGATGAGCGGATCGAAGCCACCGAACTCGGCGAGCGAGCGATTCATCGCCGCATGGCGACGCGCGATCAGCTCGCGGACGCGCTGCTGCTCGGGCGTGGGCTCGGCTTCACCCCAACGATGGCCGCCGGCGTCGAAGACGTGCGGCAGCCAGCGCTCGGTGGCGATCAGCTCGGGCTGGACGATGACGGCGGCCAGAAAGCCGTCGAGCATGACCGCGTCGAGCGGCTCGAGCGGCTCGGGAATGCCGGCCAGCAGGTCGTCGAGCTCCGCAAACTCGGCGTCGCTCAGGTCCTGCACCGACGCGGCAAGAGGTGGGCGCGACGGCGGCGCCGATTCGGTAAATGCCACGGGTCGAGAAGCGGCTCAGCCGGCCAGCCGCGCCGCGATGCGCTGGCGCACCTGCGGCAACTCGTCGGGCAGGCGATGAGCGAGCTGGCGGAACAGAGCGTCGTGCAGTTCGAGCTCGCCGGCCCAACTGGCGGCGTCGAGATCGGTCACGCGCTCGTAGCTCGCGCGGTCGAAGGCCAGGCCGGTCCAGTCGAGGTCGTCGTAGCGCGGCGTCGTGCCGAACGCGGTGAGCTCGCCTTCGGCCGTGCCCTCGACGCGATGCACGATCCATTCGAGGACGCGCATGTTCTCGCCATAGCCCGGCCAGACGAACTTGCCGTCGGCGCCTTTGCGGAACCAGTTGACGCAGAAGATCTTTGGCAGCGTCGCGCCTCGGGCGGCCAGCGCCGCGCCCATGTCGAGCCAGTGACGGAAGTACTCGCTCATGTTGTAGCCCATGAAGGGCAGCATGGCGAACGGATCGCGGCGCACGATGCCCTGGGCGCCGGTGGCGGCGGCCGTGGTCTCGGAGCCCATGGTCGCGGCCATGTAGACGCCTTCGGTCCAGTCGCGTGCTTCGGTGACGAGCGGCACGGTCGTCGAGCGGCGGCCGCCGAAGATGAAGGCATCGATCGGCACGCCCCGCGGCGAATCCCAGGCCGAGTCGAGGGCCGGATTGTTCGTGGCGGCCACCGTGAAGCGCGCGTTCGGGTGCGCCGCCTTGGCGCCGGTCTCGCGGGCGATCGCCGGCGTCCAGTCGCGGCCCTGCCAGTCGATCAGGTGCGCCGGCGCCGACTCGGTCATGCCTTCCCACCACACGTCGCCGTCATCGGTGAGGGCGACGTTGGTGAAGATCGTGTCGCGGCGCAGGCTGGCCATGCAGTTCGGGTTGGTCTTCTCGTTGGTGCCCGGGGCGACGCCGAAATAGCCGGCCTCGGGATTGATCGCATAGAGCCGTCCGTCCTTGCCCGGCTTGATCCAGGCGATGTCGTCGCCGATTGTCGTCACGGTCCAGTGACCCAGCGCCGGCGGTGGGATCAGCATCGCGAAGTTGGTCTTGCCGCAAGCGCTTGGAAAGGCTGCGGCGACGTGATGCTTCTTTCCTTCGGGCGAGGTAACGCCGAGCACCAGCATGTGCTCGGCCAGCCAGCCCGGGTTGCCCGACGCCTTGTCGGCGGCGGCCCGGCCCATGACCGAGGCGATGCGCAGCGCGAAGCATTTCTTGCCGAGCAGGGCGTTGCCGCCGTAGCCCGAGCCGTAGCTCCAGATCTCGCGCGTCTCGGGGTAGTGAACGATGTACTTGGTGGCATTGCAGGGCCAGGCCACGTCCTTGTCGCCCGCCGCGAGCGGCGCGCCGACCGAATGCATGCAAGGGACGAAGTGACCGTCGGCGGCGAGCACGTCCAGCACCTGACGGCCCATCCGCGTCATGACCTTCATGCTGACCGCGACGTAGGCGCTGTCGGTGAGTTCCACGCCGATGTGCGCGATGTCGGAGCCGAGCGGGCCCATCGAGAACGGCACGACGTACATCGTACGGCCGCGCATCGCGCCCCTGAACAGCGGCGGCGTGCCGTCGGCCTTGCCGGTCTGCAGGAGCGCGCGCATCGCCGCCGGCGCCATCCAGTTGTTGGTGGGGCCGGCGTCTTCTTCGCGCTCGGAGCAGATGAAGGTGCGATCTTCGACCCGGGCGACATCGCTCGCGCTGCTGCGCGCGAGAAAGCTGTGCGGACGCAGTTCCGGGTTCAGCTTCACTAGCGTGCCGGCTGCCACCAGTCGGGCGCACAGACGGTCGTACTCGGCGTCGCTGCCGTCGCACCAATGCACGTCGCGGGCTTCGGTGAGGACAGCCACCTCGCGCACCCATTCGGCGAGCTTGCGGTGCCGAACGTAGGCCGGCGGGTCGATCGCCGTGCCGTGCGCCAGGGGTCGGTTCATGAAGGATTTCAGTCGTCGAAAATATTCTGTGGCCGCGGCTGTGCCATGCTGCACCTCGGCAGCGAAGTCTTCAGCGTGTTGCGTTCATTCGGACGGGTGTCTCGTTCGCCGCAGATCGAAGCGCTGGTGGCGCGTTGACGGACCCTGCGGCGTCTTGCTCTTGGAGTGGCGCGAGTGTACCGGTCGGCCGAGCCGGCCCCGACAGCGTGGCGCGGCGGCCGCAATAATCGGCCGATGCTGCGCCGTCCCCTGCTCCTCGCCGGCCTCGCACTCGCCGGATCGCCGGCCGCCCGGGCGCAAAGAGCCCCTGGCACGACGCCGCTTCGCCTTGGCGTGGACTACGCGCTGGTCGAATCGGGCCTCGGGGTGAGCCTGCGGCACGCTTTCAGCGCCGACACGGGAATCGCGGTCAAGCTCGTCGCTGGCCCGGCGCTGGCCGTCCTCGAAGCGCTCAAGGAAGGCGAACTCGACGCAGCACTGACCAACGCACCCAGGGCCGAAGCAGCGCTCGCCGATCAAGGCCTGGCCCACGACCGGCGAGCGATCGCAGCCGGCGAGTTTGTGCTGGTCGGTCCGTCAGCGCGGGTACGCGGCAAGCCGCCCGCCACCGGCCGCAGCGGCGTCGAAGCGTTGACCCGGATCCGCGAACTGGCAACCGCCGCGCCGGACAGCCTGGTCTTCCTTTCCGCCGGCGACAGCTCGGGAACTCATCTTGTCGAGCAGGCGCTGTGGCGCGCCGCCGGCATCGAGCCGCTGGCGCCCTGGTACGCGAGCGCGGCCGCGACGACCGCATTCGTTGCCAGGGTGCGCGCCCGCGGCGCGTACGCGCTGGTCGAGCGGGGCGCCTGGGCGGCCGCCGGCGGGGCGCCCCTTGGCGTGCTGGTGGAAGGCGACCCGCAGCTCGCCGAATCGGTGCACACGATGCGCGCGTTTCGGGCGACCCATCCGGCGGGCAAGATCTTCGTCGGTTGGATCGCCGGCGGACGCGGCCACGCGGTCGTCGCCTTGCATCACGGCTACCGGGCGCCGGTTTGAACAGCCAGGCTCGATGAAGACCGGCACCGTCCTGAGCCTGAACGTGGCGCGCGCGCAGCCCGTGGCAATCAACGGCCGCAAGGTGATGAGCGCGATCGGCAAACGCGCGGTCGAAGGCGAACGCCTCGTCCCGCCGCTCGGCATCGAAGGCGACGAGCAGGCCGATCTCACGGTGCACGGCGGCCTGAGCAAGGCCGTCTACCTCTATCCGGCCGAGCACTACCCGTTCTGGAGGACAGTGCGGGCGCAAGCCCAGGTCGCGCTATGGGACGAGGATCTTGCCCACGGTTCGCTCGGCGAGAACCTGACCGTTCGAGGCGTTGTCGAGCGCGACCTCTGGATCGGCGACGTCTTGCGCTTTGCCAATTGCGAGCTTGCCGTCAGCGAGCCGCGCTTCCCATGCTTCAAGTTCGTCGCGGCGATGGGCTTCAAGCACGCTGCCAAGCTGATGATCGAGAGCGCATGGTGCGGCGCGTATCTCGCTGTGCGCGTGCCCGGAACGATCGCCGCCGGGCAGGCCTTCACGCTCGTGCCCGGGCCGCGGGAAGTCGGCATCACCGAGTTGTTTCGCGCCCGTATGCGCCGCGGAGCGGCAGTGTGAGCGCGTGATGGCGTGTCGGCGGCTGGGCCGACTCAGGCCGCGACCAGCGCCGGGTAGTCGGTGTAGCCCTCGGCGCCGCCGCCGTAGAGCGTCGTCTGATTCAAGGGCGTGAGCGGCGCGTCGCGACGCGGACGCTCGACCAGATCGGGGTTCGAGACGAAGGGGCGACCGAAGGCGACGAGATCGACGCCGCCGCTCGCCACTGACTCGATCGCCATCGTGCGCGAATAGCTGTTGTTGACCATCCAGGCGCCGCCGGGATGGTCGTGCTTGAAGCGCTCGCGCAGTTGGGCGTAGTCGAACGCGACGTTGTCGCGTGTCCCGCCGGTTTGCCCTTCAATGAGGTGGAGGTAGGCGAGCTTCAGCGGCGCCAGTCGCTCGACTACGTGGTTGAACAGCGATTGGGCGTCGCTGTCCTGCTGTGCATCGTTGGCTTGCGTCACCGGCGAGAGCCTGAGGCCGGTGCGGCCCGCGCCGACTACGGCCACGACCGCATTCATCACCTCGAGCAGAAGGCGCGACCGGTTGGCCTGCGATCCACCATACCCGTCGCTGCGGTCGTTGATGCTGTCGCGCAGGAACTGTTCCAGCGGATAGCCGTTGGCGCCGTGGACTTCGACGCCGTCGAAGCCGGCGGCGAGGGCCGAGCGGGCCGCATGGCGATAGTCGGCGACGACCCGCGGCAGCTCGTCTTCGCGCGGCGCCCGCGGTGCCGAGACCGGAACGTAGCCGTCCTTGGTGAAGGTCTTGCCGTTCGCTGCGCGTGCCGTCGACGAAACCGGAGACTGCCCGTTCGGCTGCGGGGAGACGTGCGAAATGCGGCCGACGTGCCAGAGCTGGACGACGATCGTTCCGCCTGCCGCGTGCACCGCGTCGGTGATGCGGCGCCAGCCGGCGATCTGCGCGTCGCTGTAGATGCCGGGCGTGTCGAGATAGCCCTGGCCTTCGGCGCTGATCTGGGTGGCCTCGGTGACGATCAGGCCGGCCGAGGCGCGCTGCGCATAGTAGGCCGCCATGAGCGGCGTCGGCCTTTGTCGTGGCCCGGCCCGGTCACGTGTGAGCGGGAGCCATGACGATGCGGTTGCGAAGGATCAGATCGCCGGCTCTCGCCGGCTCGAACAAGGTGGCCATGATTGTTTCGACCAAGGGGGAGCCCTCGAAGGCTACGGGAATAGCGCCCTTGGTGCCGGCTTGCGCCTTTCGCCTGTGCTTTCGCTGGCCCAAAGAGGCGCGGCGTCGGGCTCTACATTAGGTGCCCCGCTCCGCGATCGCCCCGATGCTCGCCTACCGCCACGCCTTTCACGCCGGCAACCACGCCGACGTGCTGAAGCACACCGTGCTCATGCTCGTGCTGCGCTACATGAATGCGAAGCCGAAGGGCTACCGCTTCGTCGACACGCATGCCGGTGCCGGCGGCTACTCGCTCGAGAGCCGCTATGCGCAAAAGAAGGGCGAGTACGAGCGCGGTATCGGCCGGTTGTGGACACGCACCGACCTGCCTGAAGTGCTCGCCGACTACGTCGAGCTCATTCGCCGCTTCAATCCCGACGGCGTGCTTGCCCAATACCCCGGCTCGCCGGCCCTGGCGCAGATGCTGCTGCGTCGGCAGGACCAGCTGCGCGCCTACGAGCTGCACCCGACCGAGCAGAAGATCCTGCGCGCGACGCTCGCCGCGACGCCAGACGCCATCGCTTACGACGGCGACGGTTTCGCCGGCCTGAAGTCGCAGCTGCCGCCGTCGAGCCGGCGCGCCGCCGTGCTGATCGACCCCAGCTATGAAGGCAACGGCGACTACAGCCGCGTCGTAGCGACACTGCGCGACGCATTGACGCGCTTCGCCGAGGGCGTCTACATGGTCTGGTATCCGCAGGTCAGCAAGCTCCAGGCGGCAGGGCTGCCGAAGCGGCTCGAAGCGCTCGCGCCGAAGTCCTGGTTGCACGTACGACTGAGCGTGCAGCAGCCCGACGCGCAGGGCTACGGCCTGGCCGGCAGCGGGGTGTTCGTCATCAACCCGCCGCACGCGCTGAGTGGGCAGCTCGCAGGTGTCATGCCCTGGCTGGTCGACGTACTTGGGCAATACGAAGGCGCCCAATACGCCCTCGATCGACTCGAGACCTGACGCCGCCTTTCGCCGGCGTGGCAGGCAGAGCTATTTCGGGGCCGAGGCCGGCTCCGCCAAGTAGATGCTCGACGATCACGAAGACGCGGCCAAATGGGCGATCGCGCAAGGGTTCGCCGATCCCGTCGCATGTGCATGGAGATACCGCCTTCCTCGACACCAACATCGGGCCGAAGAGCAAGCGCTAGGCGGACCCCGTCCGCGCCGATGCGCGGGCTTTTTTCGCGTGCAACTCAGCCCTGTGGGGGCTCTCGCTTCAAGTCGCGAAACGCCGCAAACAGCCACGACCGCATGCCGACCAGCAAGGTGAAAGGTGTTCGTTGTTCGTCGGGTAGCTTCTGTTCGGCCACGTGAGCCCGCGCGAAATCCTGGCCGACGCGCTGCAGTCTCTCGACCAGCGTGCCCGCCAAACCCTTCGTGATTTCGCCGTGAACGAGCATGATCAGTTCGCCCTCGCCGTCGAAGCCGCCGCTCAGATAGTCGGCGGCCACGTGCTCGCGAAAGTAGCGCATCACCGGCCCGTGCGGCAGCCAGCGAAAGCCCTTGGCAACCTTGAGGCGGTAGCGGTTGAGCGGCCGCAGCTCGATGATGCCAAGCCGGTCGAGCCGGGCCAGATATTTCACGCACTCGGCATCGCTGAACGCGTACTCGCGCATCATCTCATCGAAGCTCCACTGGCTGAGGCGGCAGATCGCGAGCAACAGCAACTTGCGGTCGGCGACGACGGCCGCCTCCTGCTCGGCGCTCAGCTCGTGCGAGAGCGGCTGCGCGTCGGCGACCTTGCGCGCGAGTTCGGCGAAGTCCATTTTCAGCACGCGCAGGATCGCGTCGATGCGCGAGAGCGGCATGTCGGATTTCGCGAACACGCGCTTGATGCTTGACTCCGACATGCCGAGCGCTTCGGCCAGATGGGCATAGGTCACGCCCGCGGCGCGCAACTCGGCCTTGAGCGCGGTGACGAGATCTTGGGTCGTGCTCATGGAGGTGATGACGCCGCGCCGCAGTATCGCCGAGCCGGGTAGCGCGCCGCGCTACTGGCAGGGAGCCACGCTCGCGAGAGCGATGGCGCCGGCGCAATGCGCTGGCGAAGATGGCCGCGTCATTCACCACGCCTCACGAAGGCAAACCATGCAAGCCACTCTGATTCGCCACGACACCAAAGCATGGAAGGTCCAGCGGCGCCGCGCAGGCCGGCCGCAGCTGCGAGCAGCACCTGCCCACGGCCGAGACGATCGCGCGCGCGATGACCCTTGCCGAGCACACCGCCGCACGCCTCGACCAGACCGGCGCCAGCGTCATCGTTCTCGCCCGTGCCGGTCAGAACCTGAGCGAGTACGGCCTGCGCCACTCGCATCTCGGCTTCACCTATCGCGAAGGCCCCGGCAAGCCCTGGCGCATCGTCCACAAGCTGAACCAGTGCGGCTCGGCGCGCGCCTCGCTCTACCGGCAAGGGCTCGGCGAATTCTTCCTCGACGATCTTTGGCAATACGAAGCAGCCGTCGTCGTCCTCGCGCCCGAAGCACAGACCCACTTGCTGGCCGTACTCGCCGACAACGCACGCGTCGCGCAACTCGACACGCCCGCCTACAACATGGTCGCCGACCCGTGGTCCGATCGCTACCAGCAGTCGAACCAGTGGGCGATCGAGACGCTGGCGATGACCGAAGACGCCAGCGCCACCACGCGCGAGCGGGCCCAGGCCTGGCTTCGCCTCAAGGGCTACGAGCCGACGACGCCGCATCTGTCGGCGTTCCAGCGCCTGGGCGCCAGGATGTTCGCCGCCAACGTCGCCTTCGACGATCATCCGAACGAGAAGCGCTTCGCCGATCGGATCGAAACGGTCTCGGTCGATTCGGTGTTTCGCTGGCTCGATCGTTCCGGCCTGGGCGGAAAAGTCCAGGTCATCAGGTAGATTCGAGAACACCCCGACGAGCACCTTTTGGAGACTGGCTTGGACATTCCTGTCGACACCGCCTCGGGCCCGCAGGCCGCACAGGCGCATGCGCATCCGAACCAGTTCGGTCTGCTCCGCCAGCGCCGCTTCGCGCCCTTCTTCTGGACCCAGTTTCTCGGCGCCGGCAACGACAACCTGTTCAAGTTCGCGTTCACCGTGATGGTGACGTACCAACTGCAACTCAGCGACGCCTTCTTGCAGCCGCAGCTTGCCGGGCTGACGATCGGTGCGCTGTTCATCCTGCCGTTCCTGCTGTTCTCGGCGACCAGCGGACAGCTGACCGACAAGTACGACAAGACGCGGGTGATCCGCTTCGTCAAGAACCTCGAGATCGGCATCATGTCGCTCGCGGGCTGGGGCTTCTGGATCGCCAGTCCGTACGTGCTGCTCGCCTGCGTATTCCTGATGGGCCTGCACTCGACGCTGTTCGGCCCCGTCAAGTTCGCGTACCTGCCGCAGCACCTGGGCGAGCGCGAGCTCACCGGCGGAAACGGCATGGTCGAGATGGGAACCTTCGTCGCCATCCTGCTCGGCCAGGTCGCGGGCGGCTTGCTCGTCGGCATCCCCGGCACAGGCCGTCACTACGTGGCATTCGCCTGTGTCGGCGTCGCCCTGCTCGGGCGCATCGTCGCCCAATACGTTCCCGCGTCGCCCTCGACCGATCCGCAGCTGCGCATCAACTGGAATCCGGTGACGGAAACCTGGCGCAATCTCAAGCTCGCGCACGGCAACCTGGTCGTCTTCCGCTCGCTGCTCGGCATCTCGTGGATGTGGTTCTTCGGCGCCGCCTTCCTTGCCGAATTCCCGTCATTCGCCAAGGAAGTGCTGCACGGCGACGAGCAGGTCGCTTCGTTGCTGCTGGTCGTCTTTTCGGTCGGTATCGGCATCGGCTCGCTGCTGTGCGAGGTGCTGTCGCGGCGCCACGTCGAAATCGGCCTGGTGCCGCTCGGCGCGATCGGCATGAGCGTGTTCGCGGTCGACCTCTACTTCGCTTCGCGCGGGCTGGCGCCTTCGGCCGGATACACGCTGTCGACCTTCGTGGCGCAGCCGGCGCACTGGCACGTGATGGCCGACCTGGGCTTGCTCTCGCTGTTCGCCGGCCTCTACAGCGTGCCGATGTACGCGCTCATCCAGATGCGATCGCAACCCAGACATCGGGCCCGGATCATCGCCGCCAACAACATCCTCAATGCGCTGTTCCTGATCGGCAGCTCGGTGATCGTCGGCGTCCTGATCAAGCTCGGGCTCACCGTGCCGCAGGTGTTTCTGGTGGTCGGCCTGCTCAACGCCGTGGTCGCGTTCTACATCTTCATGCTGGTGCCGGAGTACCTGCTGCGCTTCATCGCCTTCCTCTTGGCTCGCCTCGTCTACCGCTTCAAGGTCAGGGGCGACGAGAACATCCCGGTCGAAGGCGCGGCGATCCTGGTCTGCAACCACGTTGCCTTCGTCGACCCGATGCTCCTGATGGCAGCGAGCCCGCGACCGATCCGCTTCATGATGGATCACGAGATCTTCGAGCTGCCGGTGCTTGGCTGGTTCTTCAAGCTGGCCAAGGCGATCCCGATCGCACCACAAAAAGTCGACGCAAACATCTACGAACAGGCCTTTGCCCGCGCCCGCGAAGTGCTGAACGACGGCGATCTGCTCTACATTTTTCCTGAAGGCGGCCTGACGAAGACCGGCGAGATGGGTGAATTCAAGGCCGGCGTGATGAAGTTGCTCGAATCGAACCCGGTGCCGGTCGTCCCGCTGGCATTGCAGAATCTCTGGGGCTCGTTCTTCTCGCGCGCCGACGGCAGGCCGATGCGCCGGCCGTTTCGGCGCGGATTCTTCAATCGCGTCAGCCTGGTTGCGGGCGACGCGGTTGCGCCGGCGGACGTGACACCGGCCGGCTTGCACCAGCGTGTCAGCGTCCTGCTCGCCTCGAAGGTTTGAGCCGCCGCACGTGCATCAGGCGGTGCGAAACGCGGCCGGCTCGCGAGTCGGATCGGCGACGCCGACCCACTCGTACTCCGAGATGACTTGAGCGCCGAGCAGCAGCAGCGTTGCCGCGATCTCGAGGCTCAGCAGAACCACGATCGCCGTGGTCAAGGACCCGTAGACGACGTTGACCTGCGAGAGCGTCGCGAAGTACCAGACGAGAACATGGCGGGTGATCTCCCAAAGCACGGCCGCGGTCACGCCGCCGATCAGCGCGTGGCGCATGCGCAACCGCCCGGCGGGCATCACCAGATAGACCGAGGTGAGCACGAAAATCTCGCCGGCGAAGCCGAGCAGATACAGCAGCACACCCGACAGGCCGTGCAGGGACCACTGACGGCCGAACAGGTCGACACTCTCTTGTCCCACGGCTTGCAGGCTGCCCGACACCAGCGTGACGAGCAACAAGCCGACGCCGAGCGAAAGGATGTAGCAGTACGGGATCAGCGCCGAGAAGATGAACCGGCGCTTGCGCGCGACGACGCGGTGCACAAAGATGACCGACATGGCGTTCTCGAGCACCGTGAAAGCGAGCGAGCTGAAAAAAACCATCGTGCCGAGCAACAGCCAGCCGACGTCGCCGCGCTTGTCGAGAAAATGCGCGAGCTCCCCGACGATCGCCACCGACTGCCCCGGTACCAGCCATTCGAGGTATCGCCCGAGCGTGCCGAGCAGTTCGCGCTGGTCGATCAGGTTCGAAAGGGCGATCACCGCCAGGATCAGCAGCGGCACGATCGAGAGCAGCGCGTAGTAGGCGACGGCTCCGGCCAGCAGCAAGCCCTGGTTGGCGCGAAACGCCTTGAGCGTCGCCCAGGCGAAGCGGCCCGGGTGGCGCAGCACATACTGCGCGGCCGGGCCGATGAGCTTGTGGCTCAGATAGCGCTGCAGTGCATTGAGCGGCTTCAAGAGTCCGGCGTCGAGATTTCGCGCAACGCTTCGTCGGTGTGTGCCGATTGTCGCGTCGCGATGTCGCCCAGCGCAACGATGCCGACGCTCTCGTTGCTCGCATCGAGGACCGCGAGCCGTCGCACTCGTTCGTCGCCCATCCGCGCCATCACCTGCTCGATCGTATCGTCGGGCCTGCACCAGCGTATCTCCGCGGTCATCACGTCGGACACGAGCGACTCCTGTGCGACCATGCCTGCGGCAACGCCGCGCACGGCGATGTCCCGATCGGTCACCATCCCGACCAGCGCTTTGCCGTCGCTGACCGGCAAGGCTCCGACG
>JAYSMB010000395.1:0-6242 GCA_043725065.1 Burkholderiales bacterium | reverse complement strand
AGCGCCTGGCGCAGCGCGTCGATCAGCGGCCTCGCGGCGAGGGTCTCGCCGAGCGAGACCGCGTGGATCCACAAGGCGCCGGGCATCGCTGCGGCACGGTAACGACCCCTGCGCTCGCCGATCAGCGTGGCGTAAAGCGTCTCGCCCCGGCCGCGGCGGAGCACGCGCAACAGGCAGAGCGGCAAGCCGATCCGAAGCAGCAGCGAATACGCCGCACGCACCAGACGTGCGGTCATGCCTCGCATACCTGCTGCCACCCGGCCCACACCGCATCGACACCCGGCACCGGAGAGCCTTCGATCGAGACCTGGTGGCGATGGCCGTGCCGTTCCTGCGGGCCGGTGCGCCAGGCGGTCGGGTGGTTGTAGATCTGCACGTGCGGCAGATCGAGCGCGACGGCGATGTGGCTCGGCCCGCTGTCGACGCCGATCGCGCCCGCGGTGCTCGCCATGCGATCGATCAGCGCGCCGAGGTCCATCGCCGGCCAGACCTCGCACGATTCGCCGAGAGTGGCGGCGATACGCTTTGCCCGTTCGTTCTCCGCCTCGTCCGCGCGTGGCAAGGCGATGCCGAGGCCGGAGGCGATGACGCGCCGGCCGAGCTCGATCCAGTCTGATTCGGGCCACAGCTTGTCGGCGCGCGATGTGCCATGCACGAAGACGACGCGCTTCGGGTCGGGCGTCGTCGGCCGCGCGGCGGCAAGCCCGAACGACGGTGCGGCTTCTGTCGACGTGCCGATTGCACGCGCCACGAGCTCGCGCGATCGGTCCAGCGCATGGCTCTTCGGCTCGACCCGGATCGCGTGCCTGACGAGCCAGCGGGCCGGCCATTCGTGGCTCGCGCCATCGGTGCGATTGGCTAGGCCGAAACTCAGGCCGCGCGCGAGCCGGGTGACGAGCGCCGACTTGGTCAGGCCTTGAAGATCGATCACGGCGTCGTAGCGCTCGCGACGCAAGCGCCTCGAGAAGCTCCGCAGCTCACCGCGCTTCGCCGCCTCGAACCAGCCGGCGCGGGTCCAGCGCCGTAGCGGCAGCTCGATCACCTCGGCGACACCGCGAACGCGGCGCAGCAAAGGCGCGAACGCCGGTTCGGCGACCCAGTCGATGACCGCCTCGAGATGCGCCGCATGAATGTCGGCAACGACCGGCAGCGCGTGCACGATGTCGCCGAGCGACGAGAGCTTGACGATCAGGATGCGCACAGGACGAAGGGTCGCGGCGCGGGCGACGCGGCGCGAATGCTCAATGCGCCGCCACGACGACCTGCGCGTCGGGCTTGACGGCGCGCAGGGCGGCCATGCAGTCGGCTTCGATTCGCGCCAGCGCTTCGGGCGTCGCACCTTCGAAGCGGAGCACCAGCACCGGCGTCGTGTTCGAGGCGCGGACCAGGCCGAAGCCGTCGTCGTACTCGACCCGAACGCCGTCGATCGTGACGATCTCGCACGCACCGGGAAATTTCGCTTCGGCCTGAAGGCGCGCCACCACCCTGGCCGGCTCGCCTTCGGCACAGGCGACGTTGAGCTCCGGCGTGCTGAAGCCTTCGGGCAAGGCATTGAGCACGGCGCTCGGATCCTTGCTCCTGCTCAAGATCTCGAGCAGGCGCGCCGCCGTGTAGGTGGCGTCGTCGAAACCGTACCAACGCTCGCCGAAGAAGATGTGGCCGCTCATCTCACCGGCCAGCGGCGAGGCGAGCTCTTTCATCTTCGCCTTGACCAGCGAGTGCCCGGTCTTCCACATCACGGGCCTGCCGCCGGCGGCGCCAATCAACGGCGCCAGGCGCTGCGAGCACTTCACGTCGAACAGGATGGGGGCGCCGGGGTTGCGCTCGAGCACATCGCGCGCGAACAGCATGAGCTGGCGATCGGGGTAGACGATCCTGCCGTCTTTGGTGACGACGCCGAGCCGGTCGCCGTCGCCGTCGAAAGCAAGTCCGATCTCGGCCGTGCCACCGATAACGGCGGCGATCAGATCGGCGAGGTTTTCAGGTTTACTCGGATCGGGGTGGTGATTCGGAAAGTCGCCGTCGACCTCGGAGTACAACTCCTGGACCGTGCAGCCGAGGGCACGTAACACCGCGGGACCCGAGGCGCCGGCGATGCCGTTGCCGGAATCGACGGCGATGCACATCGGCCGCGCGAGCCGGCAGTCGTTCGCGATCCGCGCGGTGTATTCGGCAAGGACGTCCATCTTTGCGCTACGACCTTGTCCCGTCGCATACGACTCGGCCTCCATGCGCCGGCGCAGGCGCTGGATGTCGTCGCCGTAGATCGCGCGGCCGGCGAGCACCATCTTGAAGCCGTTGTAGTCCCTCGGGTTGTGGCTGCCCGTCACCTGCACGCCGCTCGTGCAACCGTGCGCGCCGCGCGTGGCCGCGACGTAGTAGAGCATCGGCGTAGTGACCGCGCCGAGATCGACGACGTCGAGCCCGGTCGAGACCAGGCCGCGGATCAGCGCTGCGGCGAGTCCCGGCCCGGAGTGCCGCCCGTCGCGCCCGACGGCGACCGCGCGCTCGCCTGCCGCGATCGCCTCGCTGCCGAAAGCGCGGCCCAGGTGTTCGGCGAAGCGGAGGTCGATCGTCTTGTCGACAATTCCGCGAATGTCGTAGGCCTTGAAGACCGAGCCGTGAACCTGCATCGAATGGGGGTGGGAGAGAAGGGCCGGCGCATTGTAGGGAGCGCTACCCGCGATCCGGCCTTGCCGCCGGCGCAGCGCGCTTGCGGTTCGTCGGCCTCGCTGTCGATCGGTCGGCGATGAGTGGCGCGGAAGGAAGCGATTCGTACACTCCTCGCATGGTGAATGCGGAGACCTTGCGCCGCTCCTGGCGGGCCTGGCTGACCAGCGACGACCGGAGTGCCGGGCCCTGGTGGGTGGCCTATGTCTGGACCGTGGTCTTTGCCACGGCCTGCGCGATCGGCTTCACCGTCCTTGGCGTCGCCCTTACCGCCGGCAACGACGCCCGCCGGCCGGCCTGGTGGGCCTGGTTCCAGGCCAACATGGTGATCAGCCTGACGATCGCGCTGTCGATACGGCTGCTGTTCGCGGCCTCGGCGAAGGCGATCGGTCGCGAGCGCCTGCGCGGCTGGAGCAAGGCGCGCCGCTCGCTCTACTTCTCGATCGTGCCGATCGTGGGAACCTCGATCGGCTGGCCGCTCGGCATGCTGTGGGCACCCGGCGTCGACATCCGCGGTTTCTTCTCGTTCGAACGGCCCGGCTCCCTGATCGCGAGCATTGCGCTGGCGGTACTGATCGCGGCCATCTTCAACCAGTTCTTCGCTCTGAAGGCACGCCAGATCCAGGCCGAGAACCAGGCCACCGAAGCGCAACTGCGGCTGCTGCAGGCGCAGATCGAGCCGCACTTCCTGTTCAACACGCTGGCCAACGTCGTCTCGCTGCTGGAGACCGAGCCGCCGCGTGCCAAGGCCATGCTCGAATCCTTCATCGACTACCTGCGTGCCTCGCTCACCGGCCTGGGTCACGCGACGCACACGCTGGGCGACGAGATCGACCTCGTCGACGTCTACCTGCGGATCATCAAGATGCGCATGGAGGACCGCTTGCACTACGTGATCGACGTGCCCGCCGAGCTGCGTTCGCGCTCCCTGCCGGCGCTCAGCCTGCAGCCGCTGGTCGAGAACGCGGTCGTGCACGGCCTCGAACCGCGGATCAGCGGCGGAACGATCCGGATCGCGGCGCGGCTCGAGCGCGGCGCGCTGGTGCTCACGGTCGAGGACGACGGCGCCGGGATCCCGGCCGCGAAGCTCGCGCCCCGCGCCGGCGAACGGGCGCGCGGCACGGGCACCGCACTCGCCAACATCCGAGAGCGCTTGCGCCAGGCCTACGGCAACGCCGGTGCGCTGCGCATCGAAACGGTCGCACCGCACGGTGTTCGCGCTTCACTGTCGTTGCCGGCAGGCCGTTGACCCCGGCCCGCGCCCAGCCATGCCCAGTGCCCTGATCGCCGACGACGAGCCGCACCTCGCGACTTACCTGGAACACGCGCTCGCCAAAGCCTGGCCCGAGTTGCAGATCGTCGCCGTGGCGAAGAACGGCGTCGAGGCGGCCGAACGCATCGCCATGCTGCGGCCCGATTTCGCGTTTCTCGACATCAAGATGCCGGGCCTCACCGGCCTCGAGGTGGCACAGGGGATCGAGGGAACGACACGCGTCGTCTTCGTCACCGCGTACGACGAGTTCGCGGTCGCCGCGTTCGAGCAGCAGGCGCTCGACTATGTCCTCAAGCCGGTCAAGGCCGAGCGCCTGACCAAGACGGTCGAGCGGCTGAAAGCGGCGGGCGCGGCGCCGCCTGCCGATGCCCGTCTTGCGACCGTGCTGCAACGCCTGCTCGCGTCGCCGACGGCCGCCTCGCACCTGCGCTACGTGCGCGCGAGCCAGGGCGAGCTCGTTCACCAAATCGCCGTGAGCGACGTGCTGTTCTTTCATGCCGACGACAAGTACACCTGCGTGCGAACGGCCGAAGGCGAGCACCTGATCCGCACGACCATCACCGAGCTTGCCGCGCAACTCGACCCCGGGCGCTTCCAGCAGATCCACCGCTCGACCATCGTCAACCTCGACCATCTCGCCGGCACCCGGCGCGACGAGCTGAGCCGCTTGTTCGTGCGCTTGCGCGGCCACGCGCGGGAGATGCCGGTGAGCCGCGCCTACGTGCACCTGTTCAAGTCCATGTGACCGGGCTTCGATGCCCGCAACAGCCGCCGCTCTTCGCGGCGGCTGCATCGCCGACGAAAGAGCGGCGGCGCGGACGGTCAGGCGTCGTACTTGAACGACAGGGAAACGCGCGCGCGGTAAGCGACGACCTTTCCGCCTTCGATCTTCATGTCGAGTTTGCTGACTTCGGCGACACGCAGATCGCGCAGCGATTTGGCCGCCGTCTCGACCGCGTTTTTCGCCGCGTTCTCCCAGGACACAGGACTCGTGCCGATGATTTCAGTGACGCGATAAACGCCGGATTCGCTTGCTTTCTTGGCCATGTCTCGCTCCTTCTCGTTCAGAGGCGCGGGCCCGCCCCCGCCTCGGGAAATCATCATAGGCGCGTTGCCACGCAGCCTGCACAGGGTTCAGCCCGACATCGCTTGCGTGGTCATCAAGTCGTCGAGCAGTCGATAGTCGGGCAAGCGCGTGTCGATGGCGCGGCCGTCGCGCAGCACGGCACGGTCGAACTGCGCGCGTGACAGCAGCTCGGAATAGCTGCGTGCCTTGAGCACGATCAGGTCGGCGGCGGTGCCTGTGGCGAGCACGCCGCCGGCGATGCCCATGATCGCCGCGGGCGTCTCGGTGGCGGCGCGGATCCAGTCGCCGAGCGGATGGTCGAGGTGCGCGATCTTCACGGCCTGCGTGAAGGTGTCGAGCATGTCGTGGTCGCCGTAAGCATAGAAAGGATCGCGGCAGTTGTCACCGGCGACGGCCACGCGCAAGCCGCTCGCCTTCATCTCATGCAGCACGGTGACGCCACGCCAGCGCGGCGTGCGCGGCTCGGCGCTGCGGTCCTGCAAGTACATGTTGACGGTGGGCAGGCTGACGATGTCGACGCCGGCGTCGCGACACGCGGCGATCGTCGCGGCGATGAACTCGTCGCTCTGCAAGGCCAATGAAGTGCAGTGGCCGCACAGGATGCGGCCGGCAAAGCCCGTACGCAACGCGATCTGCGCGATCCGGATCAGCGCGCGCGAGCGCGGATCGGTCGACTCGTCGACATGCAGGTCGAGATCGAGGTTGCGCTCGGTGGCCAGCGTCATGAGGCGTACCAAAGCTTCGTCGAGCTCGGGCGGCATCGGCTCGTCGGGATATTTCGCGAAGCGCGTGACGGCGCCGAGCCGGCCACCGCTCTCGGCCACGATGTCGGCGAGCTGCCGACCTTCTTCGCCCAGGAAGATGTCGAGCGGCGCGATCGACGAAACCTGCAGCTCGATACGACCGGCCCAACGATCGCGCAGCTCGCGAAACACCGGAAACGAAATCCCGGCCTGCGGCGCCAGCGAATCGAGATGGGTGCGGATCGCGACCACGCCTTTGGCATAAGCGGTGGCCAGACCGAACTCCATGCGCCGGCACACATCGTCGGCGCGCCAGTTCGCGGCGCGGTCCTGCGCTGTCACGCGCGAAGCGCCGGGCACGTCGCCGGTCGGGTTGGGCTGGCGCGGCCAGATGTGGCCCTTGTCGAGATGGGTGTGGCAATCGACCATGCCGGGCAGGACCATCGAGGCGTCGAGGTCGGGGCCGAGC
>JAYSMB010000394.1:0-4684 GCA_043725065.1 Burkholderiales bacterium | reverse complement strand
AAGCAGGTGGTCGAGGGCCTTCGCAAGAAGATGCGCGAAGTGCCCGGCATCAGCGTCTTCATGCGGCCGATCCAGAACCTGCAGCTCGGCGGCCGCCCGAGCAAGGCGCAGTACCAGTACATCCTGCAGAGCGTGAAGGCCGACGAGCTCAGCGACTGGGCGGCCAGGCTGCAGGAGCCGATGCGCGCCGACCCGCTCTTTCGCGATGTCACCAGCGACTCCCAGCTGAAGGGTTTGCAGGCCTCGCTGAAGATCGACCGCGATCGCGCCAACACGCTCGGCGTCTCCATCGACGCCGTGCGTTCGGCGCTCTACAGCGCTTTCGGCGAGCGCCAGGTCTCGACCATCTACACCGCGGTCGACAGCTACCAGGTGATCATGGAAGTGGCGCCTGGCGCCAAGCAGGATGAGAGCGCGTTCAACAACATCTACGTCCGTTCGACGAACGGTGCGCTGGTTCCTCTCTCGAGTTTCGCGACCGTCGAGCGCTCGGTCGGGCCGACCTCGATCAACCACGTCGGCCAGCTTCAGGCGGTGACCGTCTCGTTCAACCTGGCTCCCGGCACGGCGCTGGGCGACGCGACCGCCCGAATCGAGAAGTACCGCGACCAGATCCGCCTGCCGGCGTCGATCATCACGGCCTACGGCGGCGACGCGGCCGTCTTCAAGAGTTCGCAGGGCAGCCAGGCGATTCTCATCATCTCGGCGCTGCTCGTCATCTACGTGCTGCTCGGCGTGCTCTACGAGAGCTACATCCATCCGCTGACGATCCTTGCCGGCCTGCCCTCGGCGGCAGTCGGTGCGCTACTGACGCTCAGGGTGTTCGATCAGGACCTGACGCTGATCGCGACGATCGGCATCCTGCTTCTCATCGGTATCGTCAAGAAGAACGCGATCATGATGATCGACTTCGCGCTCGACGCGCAGCGCAACCAGGGCATGACGCCGGCCGCCGCCATCCGCGAGGCCTGCGTGCTGCGCTTCAGGCCGATCATGATGACGACGCTGGCGGCACTGATGGGCGCCTTGCCGATCGCACTCGGGCTCGGCGCCGGCGCGGAGTTGCGCCAGCCACTCGGCCTGGCCGTCGTCGGCGGCCTGGTCTTCTCGCAGGCGATCACGCTCTACATCACGCCCGTGATCTACCTCGCGCTCGACCGCTTCAGCGGCAAGGGGCCGGTGACCACGCCGGAGAAGAGTTTCGTTCCCACCGCGGTGTCACCCAGAGCGAAGCGAAGGGTCCCGGTTTGTGCGAAGTCGAGATCCTTCGCTTCGCTCAGGATGACACCGCGGTCAGTGCAGGCGCGTATCCGGCGGCGGTGCGGCGAGCACGCTGACCGCCGAGCTGCCGACGCTGCCGGCCTCGATCTCGTCCTTGGTCGCCTCGCGCACGTCGCGCACGGTGAGCGACAGGCGCAAGGCGATGCCGGCGAGCGGATGATTGCCGTCGAGCACGATGTGCTTGGGATAGACCTCGGTCACCGTGTAGATCGCGTCTTCGCGCAAGCCCGGCGTCTTCGCTCCCGGCGGCGGGCCGTCGAACTGCATGCCGGGCTCGATCGCTTCGGGAAAGAGGTCGCGTGCCTCGAAGAACACGAGTTCGGGGTCGCAGTCGCCGAACGCATGCTCGGGCTCGAGATGAAGCGTCGTCTCGAAGCCAGTCTCCTGACCGGCGAGCGCTTCCTCGACCTTGGCGAGCAGGTCGTCGCCGCCATAGAAAAACTCGAGCGGGTCGGAGAGTTCGTCGATCTCGACGCCGTGCGCGTCTTCGAGGCGCCAGGTCAGCGTGACGACGCAGGGTGCGCTGATCTGCATCGAACGATCATCGCACAATGAACCATGGACATTGAGCGGCCCCTGCCACTGCTGGGCGGACTTTCACCGGCGCAGTTCATGCGCCGCCACTGGCAGAAAAGGCCGATCCTCGTTCGCGGCGCGCTCGCCGATGCGCTGCCCGGCTTCGATCGGCAGCGCCTGTTCGCGCTGGCGGCCGAAGACGGCGTCGAGTCGCGTCTGGTCGTCAACGATGCCGATCGCTGGTCGGTGCGGCCCGGCCCGATCCCGCGTCGTGCCCTGCCGCCGCTGGCGCGGCCCGGTTGGACCTTGCTGGTCCAGGGCGTCGATCTTCATGACGACGCTGCGCATCGACTGCTAGGGCGCTTCCGCTTCGTCGCCGATGCGCGGCTCGACGACGTGATGCTGTCGTACGCGAGCGAGGGCGGCGGGGTCGGTCCGCACATCGATTCGTACGATGTCTTTCTGCTCCAGATCGAGGGCCGGCGGCGTTGGCGCGTGGGGCCCGTGGCGCGGCCGCGTTTGCGCGGCGACGTGCCGCTCAAGATGCTGGCCGGCTTCGTCGCCCGCCAGGAGTGGCTGCTCGAACCAGGCGACATGCTGTACCTGCCGCCGGGTTGGGGTCACGACGGCGTGGCGGTCGGCTCGTGCATCACTGCGTCGATCGGCTTTCGCGCGCCCCGCGCCGTCGAGCTCGCCGCGGAGACCTTGCAGCGGCTTGCCGAGGCGGCCGTTGACGAGGCATGCGAGGCAAGCGAGGCTGGCGCAGGCAGCGGCAAGCGCAACCCGCTCTACGCCGATCGCGGCCAGGCCGCCGCCGAGTGTCCGGCCCGCGTTCCGGCCACCGTGCAAAGCTTTGCCGATGCCGCGATCCTGCGCATGTTGGGCGACGCCAAGGCGCGACGGCGCGCCCTGGGCGAGGTGTTGAGCGAGCCCAAGCCCGGAACCTGGTTCGAGCGGAACGAGTCGGCTTTGCCGGGCTGCGCGGTCGTGCTCGACCGGCGTACGCGCATGCTCTACGACGACGCCCATGTCTACGTCAACGGCGAGTCCTTTCGCGCGAGCGGCCGCGATGCCACGCTGATGCGCACACTGGCCGACCAGCGCCGCCTCGACGCGGCCGGGGTGCGTCAGCTTGGCGCCGAAGCCCGCGAGTTGCTCGCTCGCTGGAACGAGGCGGGTTGGTGCACAGTCGATGGCGTGGATTCGAGGAGAAACGCATGAACGCAGACACGTTGACGCAGATCGCTTCGCGCAGCGAATTTCATGACGCCATTCGCGAAGGTCTGGCACTGGCCGCCGAGCATGGTGCAAGCGAGATCTATCTCGTCGCCCCGCATTTCGACGACTGGCCGCTGAACGAACGCGGCGTCGTCGAATCGCTCGGCCGCTGGGCCTTGTCGCGGCGCAAGCTGGTCGTCTTCGCGCACAACTTCGACGAGCTGGCGCGGCGCGCGCCGCGGTTCGCGGAGTGGCGGCGCCAGTGGTCGCACATCGTCCAATGCCGCTCCGACCCCGAGCTGGAGGCCGATCAGGTGCCGACCGTCCTTTTCGTCCCCGGACTGGTGGCGGTGCGCCTCCTGGATCGCGTTCGTTATCGGGGAACGGTGTCGGGCCGGCCGGCCGATCACGTCGAATGTCGCGAGGCGATTGACGCGCTTTTGCAACGATCCGTCGAAGCCTTCCCTCCGACAACCCTTGGGCTCTAGGGAACACCCTTAAGACGCCTATAATCGAGAGTTAGGCACTGGAATGCCTCAGCTTTCCTTGTCTTTGAACGATGGGGCTCCTCGCGAGAGGGTTCCCACAATTGCCCCGGTCATTGTCCGAACCCCAAAATGAGGAGAAATATGAAAACAGCAATCTTGATGGTCACGCTCGCGGCCGCCGTTTCTTTCGCCGCTTGCAGCAAGAAGGAAGAGACGACCACGACCACGACGACGACCCCGCCCGCGGCGATGGCGGCCCCGGCCGCGTCGGCCGCGATGGACTCCGCTTCGTCGGCTGCCACATCGGCAATGTCCGCCGCTTCTTCGGCGATGGACTCTGCCTCGTCGGCGATGAGCGCTGCCAGCGACGCTTCGAAGTAAGGCGCTTCGCGAGACATGCAAAAGCCGCCGTAGGGCGGCTTTTTGCATTGGCGATGACGATGAAGCGCGTCAATCGATGCGCAGCCATTCGAAGCCATCGCCCGGATCGGCGACGACGATCTCTTCGGCGGCGCAGCCTCGAACGGCGGCCAGCGCGGCACGTGCGATCGCCGGCCGGTTGTTCTCCCGGCTCAGGTGCGCCGCGACGACGTGCTTGAGCCGCGCGCTCAGACAGTGGCCGAGGATCTTTACGGCGGTGGCGTTGCTCAGGTGGCCCAGGCGGCCGCCGATCCTCGCCTTGAGCGAGGGCGGGTAGCGCGCTTGCGCGAGCATCGCCGCGTCGTGGTTGCACTCGAGGATGATCGCGTCGCAGCCCATGACGTTGTCGAGCATGTGCGCCGTGATCGAGCCGAGGTCGGTGAGCACGACCAGTCGCGCGCTGCCGTCGGAGCAACTGAGCTGCAGCGGCTCGGCGGCGTCGTGCGCGACGGTGAAGGGCTGCAACTCGAGATCGCCGACGGCCACCGTTTCGTCGTCGCGCGCGAAGCGAAGGCCGGCGGGCGCGACGGGTTCACCGCTGGCGCGCCAGGTGCCGCGGCTCATCCACAGCGGCAGCGCGTCGCGCTCGGCCAGCGCCACGGCGCAGCCGATGTGGTCGCCATGCTCGTGGGTCACGAACACGGCGTCGAGGTCGGTGGCGGCTAGCCTGAAGTTCCTCCCATCCTGTAGGCACCGCGACTACGCCAAGTGCTTGTCACGCCTCAGTATTTTGGTTGTTCCGCGGCTTAATTTGAGTTCTA
>JAYSMB010000393.1:0-3709 GCA_043725065.1 Burkholderiales bacterium | reverse complement strand
CCCGACGCGTTGCCCGCCGTCACGGTGCCATCGGGTCGGACCACGCCCTTGAGCTTGGCGAGCGCCTCGAGACTGGTGTCGCGCGGATGCTCGTCCTTCGTGACGACGATCGGTTCACCCTTCTTTTGCGCGATCGACACCGGCACGATCTCGGCGTCGAAGAAGCCGCTCTTTTGCGCTGCGACCGCTTTCTGCTGCGAGGCGAGGGCCATCCTGTCCTGCGCTTCGCGCTCGATCCCGAATTCGGTGGCGACGTTCTCGGCTGTTTCGGGCATCGAGTCGACGCCGTACTTTTCCTTCATCAGCTTGTTGACGAAGCGCCAGCCGATGGTCGTGTCGTAGATGGCGTTCGTGCGCGAAAACGCCGACTCGGCCTTCGGCATCACGAAGGGCGCACGGCTCATGCTCTCGACGCCGCCGGCGATCATCAGCTCCGCCTCGCCGCTCTTGATGGCGCGTGCCGCCGTGCCCACCGCGTCCATGCCCGAGCCACACAAGCGGTTGATCGTCGCGCCCGGCACGCCGAGCGGCAAGCCGGCCAGCAGCGCCGACATGCGGGCGACGTTTCGGTTGTCTTCGCCGGCCTGGTTGGCGCAGCCGTAGATCACGTCGGCGACGGCGGCCCAGTCGACCTTGACGTTGCGCTCCATCAGGGCCTTGATCGCGATCGCGCCGAGATCGTCGGGGCGCACCGAAGAGAGCGCGCCGCCGTATCGGCCGAACGGGGTACGAATCGCGTCGCAGATGAAGGCTTGGGTGATGTTCATTCGGTGTTCCTTTCGGTTCGGCGCCAACCCCTCCGCGCCCAAGCAAACATGTCTTCAGCCAGCGCGGGAAAGGGGGGCGCCGGTCATCGACTGCAACGCGTCATGGTCGATGCCTTCGACCATCTCGCGGACGACAAGCCCGCGAGGCGTCACGTCGATGACGGCAAGGTCGCTGTAGATGCGCGCAACGCAGGCCACGCCGGTGAGCGGATACGTGCAACGCACGACGATCTTCATCTCGCCGCTCTTGGTGACGTGTTCCATCATCACGTAGGTCTTCTTGGCGCCGATCGCCAGGTCCATCGCGCCGCCGACGGCGGGAATCGCATCGGCCGCGCCGGTGTGCCAGTTGGCGAGGTCGCCCGTGGCCGAGACCTGGAACGCGCCGAGCACGCAGACGTCGAGGTGGCCGCCGCGCATCATCGCGAAGCTGTCGGCGTGGTGGAAGAACGAGCCGCCGGGCAGCAGCGTGACGGGCTGCTTGCCGGCGTTGATGAGGTCGTAGTCTTCCTCGCCTCGGGCCGGCGCCGGGCCCATGCCGATGACGCCGTTTTCGCTGTGCAACACGACCTCGCGCCCTTCGGGCAAATGGTTGGCGACGAGCGTCGGCAGGCCGATGCCAAGGTTGACCACCGAGCCGTCGGGAATGTCGCGCGCGACGCGCGCCGCCATCTCCGCCCGACTCCATCTCTTCATGGCCGTCATGACGCCCCCTTCGCGGCTGGGGCTGCGCCGCTGAAGCCGCCGGCGCTGGTCGCGACGCGCCCGATCTTCACGATGCGCTGAACGAAGATGCCCGGCGTGACGACCGCTTCCGGGTCGAGCTCGCCGAGCGCCACGATCTTGTGCACGGTGGCGATGGTCGTCTTCGCCGCCATCGCCATCACCGGGCCGAAGTTGCGCGCCGTCATGCGGTAGGTGAGGTTGCCCCAGCGATCGCCCACCTCGGCCTTGATGAACGCGTAGTCGCCATGGATCGGCGCCTCGAGCACGTACATGCGGCCGTCGATCTCTCGCGTTTCCTTGCCCTTGGCGAGATCGGTGCCGTAGCCGGTGGGCGTGAAGAAGCCGCCGATGCCGGCGCCCGCGGCACGGATGCGCTCGGCCAGGTTGCCCTGGGGCACGAGCTCGAGCTCGATCCGGCCGGCGCGATAGAGCGCATCGAAATGATGGCTGTCGACCTGGCGCGGGAACGAACAGATGATCTTTTTCACCCGCTTGGCGGCGAGCAGCGCGGCGAGACCGGAGTCGCCGTTGCCGGCGTTGTTATTGACGATCGTGAGGTCGCGCGCGCCCTGCGCGAGCAGCGCGCCGACCAACTCGTTCGGCAGGCCGGCGGTGCCGAAGCCGCCGACCATCACGGTCGCGCCGTCGGGCACGTCGGCCACGGCCTGTTCCAGGCTCGCAACTTCTTTCTGGATCATCGCTCGATCGGCATGACAGTCCCGGTGGCCCGCGCTCGGCCGGTGTTTCGGCGCCGATGATGGTACGCCCGGCCGGCTTCACATTGCCTTCGCACCGGCTTCGAACCTCGCGTCCATCGTCGCGACTTCGCCATCTGCCCGAGCCGACCCATGTCCACCCTGCCAACGCCGCGTCGCCTTCCGCCCTTGCTCGTCAAGAGCGTCGCCATCGGCCTGGTTCTGGTCGCGCTCATGGGCGCGCTCGGCGCGGTGAGCGGCATCGTCGCCGAGCGCGAAGGGCGCCTGCGCGAGGCCGAAGCGAGTCTGGCGTCGAGTCTGGCGTCGGGCCAAACCGTCCTCGGCCCGATCCTGCGACGCGAATGCGCCGAATACTGGGAGGCGACCCAGGGCGAGGGCAAGAACCGGAAGACCACGATCGAGCGGCGCGACTGGAAACTCTTGGCCGCACCCGCCAAGCTCGACATCGGCGCGCAGGTCGCGATCGAGCCGCGCCACCGCGGCATTTTCAAGGTCAACGGCTACGTCATGACGGCGACGCTGGCGGCGAGCTGGCCCGACGGATCGGCGCTGCAGCCGCGGCGCGAGCACAGCGGATCGCGTCTGCGGTGCGAGGCGCCCTCGCTGTTCGTCGCGCTCGGCGACTCGCGCGGCGTGCGCAGCGCGACGGTCCGGCTCGACGGCTCGGTCGCGGCCATTCAGCCGGGCACCGGCCATGCGGCCCATGAGCGCGGATTTCATGCCGGAGTCGACGAGAACTGGCCGGACTCGCAGCGGCCGCTTGCCGCGCAAGTTGCGATCGAGCTTGTCGGCACCGGCGAGCTGGCGTTCGCGCCGGTTGCCGACGTGACCCGGGTCCGGCTCGCTTCGCCATGGCCCCACCCGTCGTTCGCAGGACGTTTCCTGCCGCTCGACAGCAAGATCGAGGACAGCGGCTTCAACGCGCGCTGGGAAGTCAATGCCCTGGCCACCAGCGCGCCGCAGCAGGCGGTGGCCGGTGCGTCCGTCTGCGCGACCGACGGCGGCAGACCAGCCGACGCGCAGGCCGGGCGGACGCGCTGCGTGGAAACCTTCGGCGTTTCCTTCATAGACCCGGTGAGCACCTACACCCTGAGTGATCGCGCCACCAAGTACGGAATGCTTTTCATCGCCCTGACCTTCGTCGGCGTCGGCGCGGTCGAGGTGATGCGGCGGGTGCGCGTGCACCCGATCCAGTACCTGCTGGTCGGCTCGGCCATCGCCCTGTTCTTCCTGCTCCTGGTGAGCCTGGGCGAGCACGTGGCCTTCGAGTGGGCCTACCTCGCGGCGAGCAGCGCCTGCACCGTCTTGCTCGCGTTCTATGCCAGCTTCGTGCTGCGTGGCGCGCGCGCCGGGCTCGCGTTCGGTGCGGTGATCGGCGCTCTCTATGGCGTCCTCTTCGTGTTGCTGCGGCTGGAGCAGACGGCGCTGCTGCTCGGCTCGATGCTGCTCTTCGCCGTGCTGGCCGCCCTGATGATCGCGACGCGCCGGCTCGACTGGTAC
>JAYSMB010000392.1:0-2370 GCA_043725065.1 Burkholderiales bacterium | reverse complement strand
GCGGCCAGCTCAGAAGTGAACGCATGCTCTTCCAGGATCTGCGCGTCGCTCCATCGCGCGGGGCGATAGAACTTGGCGACAACGACGCGGCCGTCTTCGAGAAAGGCCTGGAAGACCCGGTTCTCGTAAGAATTCAACTGCAGCATCCGGCCGTCGCCGCGCAAGCCGACGCCATCGAGGGCATCGAGCACGGCGGCGGGTGTAAGGTCGGCGTAAGGCGCGGAATGCGCCGCCACCTGCGGCTTTTTGTCAGTCATGAAAGTTCGCGCGCGCCGGTCGGGCGCGCGGCGTCAGTGCCGCGATCGCGCGAACGCCGACGCGCCCGCGTCGACGACCACAGCGCCGCCCTCGTCGGCGCTTTCGCTGCTGGCGCGATGTGGCATGCGGCCGTTGCCGCCGAGGGCACCGTTGCCGCTGTGCGAACCGGTTCGTGCGGCGGCCGCCGTGGCCAGCACTGGCGGCAGGCCCGAGAACTCGCTGTTGCCGAAGCCGTCTTGCCGGCTGTCGGGGGCGAAGAAGGAATCCTGGAACAGCGACGAGTCCTGCCAGAGGGCGGTGCGCTGGGCGCGCCGCGAGGCGACGGTGCTGGCGAGCGAGTTGCGCGCTTCGTCGAGATCGCTGGGCGGCGCGCATGCAGGCTGCGGCCCGCGCGAAGCGGCCGTCGCGCTCGGCACGAGCAATTGCAGTTCGCCGGCCGAGGGCAGGTTGTCGACCGGGCAGCGCAGGTAGCGCACACGGCAGGCGCCAAGGACGGATTGCTTGATCTTCAGGACGCGGCGCGAATTGCCGCGGTCGGTATCAAGGTCGATGGCCGCGAGCACGCGGCCGTTGGCGCTGCAGACCGCGAAGGTGACGTTGATCGTGCCGAGCAATTCGTACCAGTAACGCACCTCGTTCGGGTCGCTTGGCTGGCAGAAGCGCACGAGCGGAAGTTTGGAAAGAACGATGTGATGGGGCAATGCTTCACGCATCAGCTTGTAGACGCGACGCTCATCGGTCGAGAACACCGGGCGCGCCGACAGCGCCCATTCGGTCGGGAGCGGGGCCACGCGAGGCGGCCGGCGCGAGAGCCAGGTCCAGCCGAGCAGGACAACGCCAAGCAGCGCTACCGCCACCAGGGAGGCGATCCACGGAAGCGTGTTCATAGCCGGCTGTTCACTCCTGAATACCGCAGCGCCTGCACCCAACTGCGCGGCGAGCGGAGCGCTGGATGTTAGCGGCGGCAGGCACGCTCAGTCATCCCCATTTGTGGCCTTCTCGGACCGTCTGAACAGGTTCTCGACCTGATGCGCGTGGCGTTTGAGGCGGTAGTCGATCTCGGCGGCGCTTTCGCCCAGGAATGCGTCCAGATGCGAGGAAAACGAGTCGGGCGGCAGTTTCAGCCAGGCTTCGCATTCCGGGCCGTCGCGTTCGACGCTGGCACCGGCGTCGCGCGCGATCTTCAGCATCGCCGTGTTTTCGCTCAGGGCATGAATGAAGATCGACACGACGCCGCGGTTGCGCGCGTGTAGCACGGCGTGCTCGAACAGACGCCGGCCAAAGCCGCGCCGGCGTGCCTGCGGCAGTACCGAGACGCCGAACTCGGCCGCCGCTTCGCGGCCGCGTGTCGCGTCGGCCCGGCGATAGGCGAGATGCGCCATCGCGATCAGATCGAGTCGGCGATTGAAGATGCCGAACACTTCGTCGTGCTCGAAATCGAGCGTGTCGACGTAGCGGGCGACCTGCGCTTCGCTCGCGGCATAACCGAAGCGCAGATAGCGCGAGCGTTCGTCGAAGGCAACCAGGTGGGCGACGATGCGCTCACGGTGACGTGGTCCGAGCGAGCGGATCGGCACCCAGGCCCGGCCTTTGGCGGCGCCCGGTTCGGCGGCAATCGGCGCGACTGGGTGGCTGACGGCAGGCAGGTCCGTCGGAGCGGCGGAGGGCAATGGTTTTTCGGCGGATCTGAGTTCGACAGGGAAGCCGCCTTCGATCAGGTTCATGAGTGTCCCCTAGGGTTAACCCCAGTGTAGGAGTTTTGGCTAGAGGATGCGTACCAGCGCCTGACCGCTCCGGCAGCGTTCCCGTTGATGCTCTGCTATACTGGAAGGCTTTTCGCGTATCGCCTCAGCGGATAGTGTGCCTTTGTGGCGCGTGGGTCGAAGCGAACACGGTGAGCGCCTGCCAAAAGAAGCGGGTCCGATCGTCGAAGCGTCGTCCGGAGACGTTCTCCCAAAACTTGAATCTTCCATGAAAACCTTCAGCGCCAAACCCGCCGAAGTGACGCATGAATGGTTTGTGATCGACGCGACCGACAAGGTCTTGGGCAGGGTGGCCAGTGAAGTCGCCCTTCGCCTGCGCGGCAAGCACAAAGCCATCTACACGCCTCAC
>JAYSMB010000391.1:0-1776 GCA_043725065.1 Burkholderiales bacterium | reverse complement strand
GAGCCCGACCTTCACGGCGTGCACGTACATCGGCCGGTAGAGGCCCGCGCCCATGTCGTCCTCGCGCGTGAACTGGACGCGCACCGGGGCTCGGCCGTTGATCGCCTTGGCCACGTGCACGGCGGCGACCGTGAAATCGCTCCAGACGTTGGCGCGCCGGCCGAAGCTGCCGCCCGAGACCAGCGTGTGCAGCTTCACCTTGTCCATCGGCAGTCCGGCGGCCTCGGCGGCGAACTTGTGGTCGAAGGTCGGAAACTGATGGCCGCCCCAGGTCTCGAGCATGCCGTCGTGCAGCCAGGCGACGCAGTTCATCGGCTCCATCGGTGCGTGGGCGAGGAACGGAAACTCGTAGACGGCCTCGACGCTCTTGGCCACGGCGGCGGGCGCCGGTTGCGTCGTCGACGGCCGCGCGAACGTGGTGCCGGCGGTCGATGCCTGGGCGCGGTATTGCGCGAGCAGCGCTTCCGAGTCGAGTCCGGCGCTCGCCGACTCGTCCCACTGCAGCTTCAGCGCGCGACGGCCTTGCAGTGCGGCCCAGGTGCCGGTCGCGACGACGGCCACGCCCTCGGGCACGTCGACGACGTCGGTGACGCCACGCACTTTCTTTGCCGCGGTGGCATCGAACGAAACGAGCCTGGCGCCGAAGCTCGGCGGCCAGGCGATCACGGCGGTGAGCAAGCCCGGCAGCTTGACGTCGATGGTGTAAAGCGCCGTGCCGTTGCACTTGGAGGCCGAGTCGACGCGCGGCGCTGCGTGGTCCTTGCCGATGAAGTTGAACTGCGTGCTCGTCTTCAGCACCGGATTGGCCGGCAGCGGCTGCCGGCTCGCCGCTGTCGCCATCTCGCCGTAGCTCGCATGCTTGCCCGAGGCATGGACGAGCGTGTTCTTCGAGGTCTTGATCTCGCTCGCCGGCACCTGCCACGCTTCGGCCGCGGCGGCGACGAGCATCGCCCGCGCCGTCGCGCCAGCGGTCCGGTATTGCAGATAGGAGTTGGCGATCGCCGACGAGCCGCCGGTGCCTTGCAGGTCGCCGAACGCGAGGTTGGCATAGCGGGTCGGGTCCGACGGTGCGTACTCGGTGCGCACCAGCGCCCAGTCGGCGTCGAGCTCGTCGGCGACCAGCGAGGCCAAGCCGGTGGTGTTGCCCTGGCCCATCTCGTGGTGCTTGCAGATCACGGTGACGAGGTTGTCGCTGCCTACGCGGACGAAGGCGTTCGGCGCGAGCGGACCGGACGCCGCGCCTTCGGCGCCGGGCGCAGCGGCGCGTGCCGTGCCAGGGGTCGCCCAGCCCAGGCCGAAGCCGATGACGAGGCCGGCGGCGCCGGCGCCTTGCAGGACGAAGCGTCGCGTCAGTAGCGGCAACGCCGATGGCGAGATGCCGAATTCGGCGTCGAGGCGGGTGCGTTGCTCGGGGTCGAGCGCTTGCAGGAGGGCGTGCATCGCGTCTCCTCAGGCCGAGAGCTGCGCCGACGCCGCGTGGATCGCGGCGCGGATGCGGTGATAGGTCGCACAGCGGCAGATGTTGCCCGCCATCGCGTGGTCGATGTCGGTGTCGCTCGGCCGCGGCAGCTTCTCGAGCAGCGCCGTCGCCGACATGATCTGGCCCGACTGGCAATAGCCGCATTGCGGCACGTCCTCGGCGATCCAGGCCGCCTGCACGGGATGAAGCTTGCCGTCCGCACTCGCAAGACCTTCGATGGTGGTGATGTTCTTGCCGGCCGCGGTGGATACCGGCACCGAGCAAGAGCGCATCGCGACGCCGTCAATATGCACGGT
>JAYSMB010000390.1:0-2215 GCA_043725065.1 Burkholderiales bacterium | reverse complement strand
TTGCCGATGTCGCAGAACGAAGCGCTCGCGCGCTACGAAGCGGGTGGCCACGCGATCGAGGCGCGCCTGTGCGCCGAAGATCCCGCCAACGGCTACCTGCCGCAGTCGGGCCGCATCGCCCGCTGGTCGGCACCACCGGTGGTGCGCACTGACCACGCACTCGCCGGGGGAGCCGACGTCAGCCCCTTCTACGACTCGATGCTCGGCAAGCTGATCGCACATGCGACCACGCGCGACGCCGCGGTCGCGCAGCTTGCCGAAGCGCTGGCCCGGACCGTCTGCCTTGGCGTGACGACGAACCGCGCTTTCCTGGCACGGGTGCTGCGCCACCCGTCGTTTGTTGCCGGCGAGGTGACAACCGATTTCCTCGCACTGCACTTCCCCGACGATGCGTCGCGGGCGAGCGTCGCCCCGGGATGGCTCGAAGCGCTTGCGGCCGCAACGCTGGCCTTGTTGTCGCGCGAACACCTGCCCGCGCTTTGGGTAGGCTGGTCTTCTTCGCCCGTCGTCGCCTGCGAAGTACCGCTCTCGCTCGCCGGCGCCACGCGACTCTGGCAGTTGACCGGAACGCGCAGCGAGCTCGTTGCCCGGGGTCCGGACAGCGAGCATCGCATCGCCGCGTTGCACGAACGTCGCGGCAGCGAGATGGGCGGCGAGATCGATGCCGAGATCGATGGCCGCCCGGTGCGCGCCATCTTCGCGCGAATCGGCGATGCGAGCTGGTGGCTGGCCGAAGGGGCCGAGATCGCCGTCGTCGACGCGCGCTTGCACGGTCGGTCGAGCGATGCGACAGAAGCCTCGGGCGCCCTGCTCGCACCAATGCACGGGCGGGTCACGCGGGTGCTGGTCACGCCCGGCATCGTCGTCGAGACCGGCGCGCTGCTGCTGGTGATCGAGGCGATGAAGATGGAGCATCAGCTCCGCGCGCCGCGCGCCGGCACGGTAGCCGCGCTGCACGCCAAACCGGGCGACCAGGTCGCGGCGCGGCAATGCCTGGTCGAGATGGTATGAAGCCTTGTCATCCTGAGCGAAACGAAGGATCCCTGCCGTCGCCGAGATTCTTCGCTGCGCTCAGAATGACAACGACATGACCTCGACCAACGAAGCCAGCGAGCTCGACGCCTTTCGCGACAGCGTTCGCCGCTTCGTCGATCGCGAGATCGTGCCCCACGTCAACTCCTGGGACGAAGCGGAGACCTTTCCGCGCGAGTTGTACGGCAAGGCCGCTGCCGCCGGCCTGATCGGCATCGGCTACCCCGAGGAATACGGTGGCACGCCGGCAGTGATGCGGATACGGATGATCGCGACCGAAGAGGTTGCGCGCGCCGGCAGCGGCGGCCTGATGGCCAGCCTGTTCTCGCACTCGATCGCCTTGCCGCCGATCGTCGCCAACGGCAGTGAGGCGCTCAAGCGCCGCATCGTTCCGGCCGTTCTCGCCGGCGAGAAGATTGCAGCGCTCGCGATCACCGAGCCGGGCGGCGGCTCCGACGTCGCGCGCCTGACCTGCACGGCACGCCGCGACGGTGATCAATGGGTCATCGACGGCGAGAAGGACCTTCATTACCTCGGGCGTGCGCGCCGACTGGATCACATTGGCCGTCCGAACCGGCGGCAAAGGCGCAGCCGGCATCTCGCTCATCGCCGTCGCCGGCGACGCGCACGGGCTCGAGCGCACGCCGCTGGCCAAGATGGGCTGGTGGTGCAGCGACACGGCCCAGTTGCGCTTCGCGAATTGCCGGGTTCCGGCCGACCACCTGATCGGCGAAGAGAACACCGGCTTTCGCGCCATCATGGAAAACTTCAACGGCGAGCGACTCCTGATGTCGGTGGGCGCTGCCGCCTTCGCGCAGGTCTGCTTCGACGAAGCGCTGGCCTGGGCGCGCGGGCGCAAGACCTTCGGCACGGCGCTGGTCGAGCATCAGGCGATCCGTCACAAGCTGATGGACATGCGGATGCGGATCGCCAGCACGAAGGCCTGGCTCGCGGTGCTGGTCGATCGTCACGACGCCGGCCGCGTCGACGCCGAATGGGTCGCCGAGCTTTGCCTGCTCAAGAACCACGCCACGCAGACGATGCAGTTCTGCGCCGACCAGGCGGTGCAGATCCTCGGCGGCACGGGCTATATGCGCGGCACGAAGAGCGAGCGCATCTACCGTGAGGTCAAGGTGATGATGATCGGCGGCGGCGCCGAAGAGATCATGAAGGAGCTGGCCGC
>JAYSMB010000389.1:0-1863 GCA_043725065.1 Burkholderiales bacterium | reverse complement strand
ACAAGGGCGAGCGCGGCAAGCTGCGTCCCGAGGTGCCCTACCGCGACGTGCAGCTCGCGATGACACTTTCGTAGGAAGGGAACACAGCGTTCCGGAGAGAACTTTTTTTCAGAAGGTTACCCACTGCAACCGTGGCCCAGAAGTAACGGTATGCCCCCGGCGCTGGGCCGGGGCGCACCCGCTCATCAGCCGGAGTCGGCCACCCGACGTTAGCCGTCCTGCTGTTTGGCCTGCTCGATCTGGGCGCGCAGCCCAGTGATGATCTGGCGGGCGATGACCGAATCTTCCTTGCCGGTGCGGTTCCCGCTCACGTTCAGCAGCATGGAAAACTGGTCGATCCAGTACTGTTCGAACAGGGCTTCATCCTTCGGGATGACCCCTTCCTGCAGGGTATGGACCAGCACGTCGAAGTCGCTGCGCCAGACATCGCGCATCCAGTTGTACAGGGCACCCTCTTCTTTCTCCAGCGCCGCGGTGACATGCTGCTTGAACCGGTAGCTGACCTTGTATCGAACTCTGCGATGAGGACGCCAAGTGCACGGCTACCACTAGCTAGAGGGGGTAGTTGCCACAGGGAGGCGTCGCGGAGGCGCTCCCTACAATCGCGCCCTCCATGCCGGCCATCGCGTTCCAGAACGTCTCCAAGGTCTATCCCTCGCCGCGCGGCGACGTGCGCGCCCTCGAAGAGGTGAGCTTCGAGATCCAGCAGGGCGAGTTCTTCGGCCTGCTCGGGCCCAACGGCGCCGGCAAGACGACGCTGATCAGCATCCTCGCCGGTCTGGCCCGCGCGACTTCGGGAACAGTCTCGGTGCTCGGCCACGACGTCGTCGCCGACTACGCGGCGGCGCGGCGCGTGCTCGGCATCGTTCCGCAAGAGCTGGTGTTCGACCCCTTCTTCAGCGTCCGCGAAGCGCTGCGCATCCAGAGCGGCTACTTCGGTGTGCACGGCAACGACGCATGGATCAGCGAGCTGCTCGACCACCTGGGCCTCGCCGACAAGGCCGACGCAAACATGCGCCAGCTTTCCGGCGGCATGAAGCGGCGCGTACTGGTCGCGCAGGCGCTGGTGCACCGGCCGCCGGTGATCGTGCTCGACGAGCCGACCGCGGGCGTCGACGTCGAGCTGCGGCAAACGCTCTGGCAGTTCGTGGCCCGGCTCAACAAGGAAGGGCACACCGTGCTGCTGACGACGCACTACCTCGAGGAAGCCGAAGCGCTGTGCAGCCGGATCGCGATGCTCAAGCAAGGCCGCGTCGTCGCCCTCGACCGCACGACCGCGCTGCTCGCCGGCACCGCCACCACGATGCTGCAGTTCAAGCTCGACAAGCCGCTGCCGCTGGCGCTCGCCACGAACGCCCGCGTCACAGGGCGGATCGTGCAGCTGAAGGCACACGACGCGCGCGAGGTCGAATCGATTCTCTCGGTGCTGCACGCGGCCGGTTGCGAGCCCGAAGATCTGGAGATAGGCCGCGCCGACCTCGAAGACGTGTTCATCGAGATCATGCACGGTGAGACGCCGCCGAGGGTCGCAGCATGAGCGCCGTGCCCATGCCTGGGCGCGCATCGACGGAGACCGGCATCTTCGCCGGCACCCGGACCCTGCTCTACAAGGAAGTGCTGCGCTTCTGGAAGGTCGCTTTCCAGACCGTCGCAGCGCCGGTGCTCACGGCGATCCTGTACCTGCTTATCTTCGGCCATGTGCTCGAAGGCCGCATCACGGTGTTTGGCTCGGTCGGCTATACCAGTTTTCTGATCCCCGGCCTGGTGATGATGAGCGTGCTGCAGAACGCCTTCGCCAACTCGAGCTCGTCGCTGATCCAGAGCAAGATCACCGGCAACCTCGTGTTCCTGCTGGTCGCGCCG